>CAZMNG010000606.1:0-3606 GCA_964567505.1 uncultured Chthoniobacterales bacterium | reverse complement strand
GCCGGTTCAAGCAGTCTAAGCGGGCCCACGGCGAACGGTGAACGCTGAACGCTGAACGGTGGACGGCGAACGGCGAACGGTGAACGCCTACCCCCTGTCCAGAATCGCAACTGTCTCGATCTGGGCGGTCTGCGGAAACATGTCGAAAGGCTGGATGGCCTCGATACGGCAGACCTCCTTTAAACCCGCGAGATCGCGGGCGAGCGTGGCCGGATTGCAAGAAACGTAGATCAAACGCGCCGGCGAATCGCCCGCCAGCGCGCGGATGACCCGGTCGTCGAGGCCGTCCGCGGATGGATCGACAATGATTGTGTGCGGTCGGTGTTCTGTGATTAGCGATTCCATCGCAGCGCCAACGTCGTCACAAACATAGTGTTCGTTCGGGAGTGCGTTTTTTCTCGCTGCGTCGATAGCGTGTTCGTTCCAGTCGATCCCGGTCACGATCTGCACCTGTTTCGCCAGCGAGTGCGCGAAAAACCCAGATCCGCAGTAGGCATCAAGCAGCACTTCACCGGTTACCTTTTTCTCGACATATTCAATAATTGCAGACGCAACAAAGTCGTTTGTCTGGCTGAATGTGCGAGAGACTTCAGGCGCGCGGAGTGTCTTGTGCTTGCCGTCCGCGAGACCTGCGGCACGCAATTTGTCGAGCTCGATGTTCACCGCCGGCAAAGCGATCGGGCACCGTTTTACGTCGACAACCTCCCGGCTTTCCTTTTTGAAGAATCCAATTCTACCCGCTGCGGAATGGACTGTGATTCGGTTTCGAAATCCGAATGGGCTGGGACACGCCACGGTTGGCAGCACGGTGATTTGCTGGAATTTCCCGATTCGCCGCAGAAGCTGCTGTACCTGCTGCCGTTTGAGTTCGAGCTGGTGGTGGTAAGCGATATGTTGATAGTCGCACCCTCCGCAATGACCAAAATATTCGCAGACTGGGTCAATCCGATCAGGCGAAGGAACAATCACAGCGCTGAGCTCGGCCCGATCGAACCGTTTGCGTCGTTCAATTATTTTTGCGGCGACCTGCTCTCCATCGATTGTGAACGGGATAAAAACAGTCTTACCGTTCATGCGTCCGACCCCTTCGCCACCAAACGCAATGTCATGAATTGAAACGCGGATAGACTGGCTGCAGTCAGTCTGAGATTGCATCTGTTTCATCGCGGCGACCCATTCCGAAACGTGCCTGCCCGGAATCCGGACACACGTCTAAGTTTGAAAACTCGACCTCACTCTCCAGATAAGTTATACCACGCCTGGGAAAAAACACGGATCACCTGGAAATCAGCTTGTGAGCGAAACAAGTTAGCAGCGTGCCAATCGAATGAACGGTTTTGTTTACCCGATGTTCATCCGATTAGACGCGCCCTTGGAGAATCTGTGCCTTGAAAATCTCACACTTCGTGCGAAACCAGAAGGGCAAATATGATCGAAACGACCCTTGTACTTCTAAAACCTGATTGTCTCGCGGATCGCCGTTGCGGCGTTGTGATCAGTCGATTCGAGACGTCCGGCTTAGAAATCGTCGGCTGCAAGATGATGCTCCTTGCGGATGATCTTCTCGCAGAACACTATGCACATATTCTGGACAGGCCCTTTTATCCTGAGTTGAAAGCTTTCATGCAAAAAAGCCCAGTGATCGCCCTGGCGTTGTCCGGTGAGAACGCCGTCGCGCATGTCCGTGACCTGATGGGACCTACCGATTCGAGAAAGGCGGCGAAGGGCACTATCCGCGGCGATTTCGGAAGAAATGTGATGTTCAATGTTGTGCACGGCTCCGACAGTCCGGAAAATGCCGCGCTGGAGCTGAAGCGCTTTTTTATGGAGAGCGAGCTTTTCGAATTCACCAGCAAGCCTTGACTCGACCGGAATGCGCCGCATCGAGTTCGCGATTGACGGACGGTTGCGAAGCCGCGGAACAGAAGGCATTCAATCAGGATGACACTAGCCGCACTGGTATTTGATTTCGACGGGCTGATTGTTGACACCGAAAATCCGGGCTTCATTAGCTGGCAGGAGATCTATCAGGAGTTCGGCGCCACGTTGCACATTGACGACTGGCGTCACGCGACCGGTTATGTCGGAGGATTTGACCCCGGTATTCACCTCGAAGGGGTGCTGGGTCGCAGGCTCGATTGGTCTCAAATCATGCCGAGACGCGATGCCCGGAACTGGGAGCTGACCATTCAGGCGCGCGTATTGCCGGGAATCGTGGAACTGATGGAGCACGCCCGGGAGCGCGATTTACCGATCGGCGTCGCCAGCAACTCAGGAAACGGCTGGGTCGAAGATGGGCTGCGACGACTCGGTCTGCGTGACTATGTGGCGGCGGTAGTGACCCGGGACATGGTCCTGAATCCGAAACCGGCCCCGGACATCTATCTCAAGGTTGTACAAGCACTTCACGTTGAACCGGTTAACGCGGTGGCCCTCGAGGACTCTGAACCTGGGTGCCGTGCCGCCAAGCGCGCCGGTTTAGCGGCGATCGCCATCCCGAACCGGTTCAGCGAACTTCAAGACCTGAGCATCGCCGATCTCGTCGTCAAAAGTGCCGCCGAGCTTAACCTGGATCGGCTGGTGGCATTGGCCGCCCGGGGCGGGGGGTAGAGTTCCGGGTTCGAGGTTCGAAGTTCGAAGTTCGAGGTTCGAGGTTCCGGGTTCCGGGTTTGAAGTTCCTGGTTCAAAATCGCAATCCTGCTTGTCGCTGGTACCGACACACGGCGCGGCCCACGGGAAATTGTGTACTGCAACATTTGGCCATTCTCCCTCGAACCCCCGGAACCTCGAACCCCCGGAACCTCGAACCCGGAACTTCGAACTTCGAACTTCGAACCTCGAACCTCAAACCTCGAACCCGTATTAGCATTTGCCTCCGAATGTTGCTGCCTGTATCTAACCACTGCGACTCGCTGAAGCGCTCATGAAACTACCTGAACTCCGTGGGATTCTGCAATATGTCACGCGTTTTCGGGACAAGATCTTCGTCGTTGCGATAGACGGTCAGATTCTTGGGTCCGAGAACTTCCCGAATATTCTTCTCGATATTGCCGTACTGCGCTCGCTCAACATCAAGGTTGCTCTTGTCCACGGCGCAGGGTTGCAGATTGAACAGGCCGCACGTGCTCAGGGGATCCGGGTGTCAAACACCGACGGCACTGGACTGGTCGACGAAGCCACGTTGGAGCTTTCGATCAATGTCGCGATCCGGTTGACCAATGAGATCATGAAGGGCCTTACTCAGGTTGATCTGCGAGCCGCTTACGCCAACTGCATCATCGCGCATCCGTTCGGGATCGTGAAGGGAGTCGATTTTCAATATTCCGGAAAAGTTGAACGGGTCGATACCAAGCTTTTGGATTTGTTCCTTAACGAAGAGATCATCCCGGTTATCCCTCCGCTAGGATTTGATGGGGATGGCAGGACGTTTCGGGTGAACTCTGACCTGGTGGCTCTGGAAGTTGCCGAGGCGTTGCATGCCACAAAGCTTATTTATCTTTCGGCCTTCGATGGTTTGGTCATTAACGGGCAGCGCATCGGTCACCTGGTTGCGCCCGAACTCGAAGAAGTCCTACTCCTTTGCGACGAGGAGGGCGTACGCACCCG
>CAZMNG010000605.1:0-3606 GCA_964567505.1 uncultured Chthoniobacterales bacterium | reverse complement strand
CGCTGATTCTCGTGCAGTACAATCCCGACAGGCCGGAAAACGGACGGTTTGTTGCAATCGCAAATTTTCTGAACGGCATCGGGGTCAACGCTCCTTCGATTTATCATCACGACCAGGAACAGGCTCTGATTTGGTTGGAGGATCTGGGTGACGACGATCTCTGGAATCAACGCGATGAATCCTGGAGCGTGCGCCGGCCGCTCTATGAATCCACACTCGATGAGGTTGCAGTGCTACATCAGGCCGATCCGGTGCTCGGCGAATGCCTGCGACTGCAACCCAGATTCGATGCGGGCCTTTATCGTTGGGAGCAGAACTATTGCTTTAAAAATTGCCTCGAACGCTATTTCCAGCTCTCCGGATCTGAGGTCGATTCGATCCGCGAACATCCGGCGTTTCACCAGCTCGCGGAACATCTCGCTTCCTGTCCAAGGGTTCTGATTCATCGCGATTTTCAGTCGCAAAATGTAATTATTCGGACCGGTGAGGTTTACCTGATCGATTTTCAGGGACTTCGCCTTGGCTTGCCTCAGTACGATCTCGCTTCGCTGCTCTTCGATCCATACGTCACCCTCTCGCAGCAGGAGCGCGATTATTTGCTGCGATATTATTATGAGCGGAACGGTCAACGGTGGAGATTCCCTGAGTTTGAGCGAGTCTACGTGCAGTGTGGCATCCAGAGACTGATGCAGGCGCTCGGGGCGTATGGAGTCATCGGTTTGGTGCGCGAAAAAGCCGAATATCTGCGCTACATCCAACCGGCAATAAAAACGTTGATCGAGGTTGCTTCCCTCGAAGAGAACTTTAGTTTCTTTGTAGAATTCTTGAGCCGTCTTCCGGATAGACCTAAACCAAGGATCCGACTCGCGTGAGCACAAAAAAGAACGACTTGGAACGGTTACGAACCGTTGTCATTGAGAACGTTGAGCCTTGTCTCGACGGGGGGCGTTATCCGATTAAGAGGGTCATCGGACAGGTGTTGAACGTTTCAGCAGACATTTTCAAGGAAGGGCACGATCAAATCTGCGCCAATTTGAAATGGCGGAAAATCGGAGACCAGGAGTGGAATTGGACACCGATGCGGCCTTTCGAAAACGACCGGTGGGAGGGTGTTTGCCATTTCATTGAGAACGCCCTTCACGAGTACACGATTGAAGCGTGGGAAGATCGTTTCAAATCATGGCAGGTGGAGTACGCGAAAAAGTACGGCGCCGGGAATACTGCACTCAGAACCGAACTGGACGAAGGCTCGATTCTCATTCAGCAGGCGGTCACCCGCGCCACTCGCAAGCAGGACAAGGACCGGTTGAACGTTTTTGCCAGGCAGTTGAAGAGCGCCGATGCACACGTCGGGGCGCAACTTGCGAAAAATCCCGAGTTGACGGGGCTAATGGCGGCGTGGCCGGACCTCGATCTGAGCACAGAATTCCGGCCGTATCTCAATGCAACGGTGGATCGGCCCAAGGCCCAGTTTGCCGCATGGTACGAGTTTTTTCCTCGGTCCGCGGAAGGGAAAGGGGACTCGGGATCGAAGTTTCGTGATTGCCTCCCACGGATCGACGACGCAAAAGCGATGGGGTTTGACGTCATCTATTTTCCGCCAATCCACCCGATCGGGTTCTCCAACCGAAAAGGAAAAAACAATTCCGTCACCTGCGAGCCCGGCGAACCGGGTGTGCCGTACGCGATCGGCAGCCAATTCGGCGGCCACAAAGCCGTCGAACCGCAACTCGGGACGCTGGACGATTTCGACTGGCTCGTGAGTGAAGTCCATGCCAGAGGGATGGAGATCGCTCTTGACTTTGCGATTAATTGTTCGCCGGACCATCCTTACGTGAAAGATCATCCGGAATGGTTTTTTCATCGGCCCGATGGATCGATCAAGTACGCAGAGAATCCTCCCAAAAAGTACGAAGACGTTTATCCGCTGAATTTTTACAACCCGGACTGGCGAAATCTTTGGGAGGAAATGAAGGACATTATCCTGTTCTGGGTGCGGCACGGCGTGCGCATCTTCCGGGTGGACAATCCGCACACTAAACCGAACGCTTTTTGGGAGTGGATGATCTCCGGGGTCCAGGAGGAGTACCCGGACGTCGTTTTTCTCGCGGAAGCTTTCACTCGTCCGAAGATGATGAAGGCACTGGCCAAGGGCGGGTTCACCCAGTCGTATACGTACTTTACCTGGCGCACCAGTAAATGGGAGCTCACGGAGTATCTGACGGAGCTCACACAGACCGACATGAAGGATTATTTCCGGGCAAACTTTTTCCCGAACACCCCCGATATCCTCCCGTACCACCTGCAGACCGGCGGCCGGCCTGCATTCCTGATCCGCGCGGTCCTGGCAACCTCTCTGACGACCGTTTACGGAATCTACAGCGGCTTTGAACTCTGTGAAAATGTCGCCGTTCCGGGCAGAGAGGAATATCTGAACTCGGAAAAATATCAGTTTAAAGAGCGCGATTGGAACGCTCCGGGCAACATCAAGGATTACATCACCGCTTTGAACCGGATTAGGCAGAACAACCGGGCGTTGCGCGAGTATGAGAATCTCCGGTTCCACACAATCGAGAACGAGCAGATATTGTTCTATTCAAAGGCGACGGAGGCTCTCGACAACATCATTCTTGTGATCGTCAATCTCGATCCCCACAACACTCAGAGCGGTTTTGCGTATGTCCCGATTGAGAGCTTTCAGATTGACGCCGCTGACCCGTACCAGGTCGAGGATTTGATCACCGGTGAGCGGTTCACCTGGCGAGGCGGTCGCAATTTCGTGATGCTCGATCCTTATAGCCGGCCCGCACACATTTTCCGCGTTCGCCGTTTGATCGGAATGGATGGGACGCAGATGATCTTCGCATGACTAGAGTTGTCTGGTTCGGCCTCGGTGCACTATTCGCAGCGTTGCTGCTCGGTTGCGGCCAGTCCAAAGAACAGGCACTCCAGGAATTGGAAAAGCTGAACGTAAAATTTACGCCGGATGATTTTGTTCAGTCGGCCGATAAGGGCGACTTGAAGGCTGTGCAGCTCTTTCTGGAGGCCGGCATCGACGTCAATTCCCAGGACGCCACCGGGTCGACGGCTCTGATGGTTGCTGCCAGGGAAGGACGGATCGACGTTGTCAACAAGTTGCTGGAACAAAAACTGAATCTCAATACCCAGGATAAACAGGGTGAGACGGCACTGATGCTGGCGGCTGCGAACGACCATGCTGATATCGTTAAGCTGTTGCTAAAGAAGAACGCCGACCCCAACATCCAGGACCTGAGCGGCTGGTCGGCTCTGATGAAAGCCGTTTACCAAGGCGACACCGCATCTGTCGAAGCCCTTGTTGCGCAGTCGCATCAGGAGGTCAATCGCGCGCTGCTTGTCGCCGCATTGACTGGTCACAAAGAAGTTGTAAAGGTCCTGCTTGATAACGGCGCGGAGGTCGATACACGCGCCGATGACGGACGGACGCCGCTGATGCTTGCAGCGGCAAGGGGGGACAATGATCTGGTGGCGGCGCTATTGGCGGCGGGTGCCGACCCAACGCTCGTCGACAAGTCCGGCGCCACAGCCGCTGCTTTGGCATCGGCCAAGGGTTATAACGATTTGGCA
>CAZMNG010000604.1:0-3611 GCA_964567505.1 uncultured Chthoniobacterales bacterium | reverse complement strand
GGTCTGGGGTGCGGGCGGCGGTCGTGGCTCAGGCGTGGAGGCCGATGGAGTAGTTGACTCCTTCCCACCTCTGGTCGGTTAGCCAGAAAAAGGTGAACGTGAGCGCGGAACCGGCCTCGGTGGCATCTGTGGGCAGATCCACATAGTAGATGCCTACGGCGGTGGCGGTGGCGGTTGTGTCTTGGTAGGTATTCCACCCATCGCGAGTCCAGCGGAGCCGGAACGAAGTCGCCAGTGGAATTCGCACCGTCTTGCCTGCCGGCATGGAGAGGAACTGGCGATCGAAGTTCCAAACTTCGAGCGGGCTGGAGGCGTGAGGTTGCAGGTAGCGATTGGAGACGACACCCAACATGTCGAACACCTGTCCATCGGAAACCGAGCGCACCAGTTTGATGTACTCCGCGTGGGCCCAGGCCAGGGGCATGGCGGCGCCGGTGGGGCCGCCGGGGACCAGAGGAGGATTGACAAGCGCCGGTGCGTTCCAGAGTTGCTCCGTGAGCAAGCCACGGGTGCCGGCAAAGGCTTCCAGGTAGCGGATGTAGGGCTTCGCATCGCGACCCGACGCGACTTCGTAGTGGGCCCGTTCTCCCGTCAGCAGCGGCCAGGGACGTCCAACGCCCGCGGTGCCGAAGGGCTCGCCCTGGTCACCCTGGCCGTAGCCGTCGTGGTTGTAGCGGCGGTAGCAGGGGCCATTGGGGAGGTCGTCCTTGAGAACGGCATCGATTACCTGCACGGTTTTCTGGATGATGGGATCATCGGCTCGACGAATGCCCATTCGGACAAGTTCCAGGAAACCACCATCCACCACATCGCGGGCCGGGAAGGATTGACCGTTGGTGTTTTTCAGAAAGATCGTGGCGGTGTTGGGATCTTCCGGCAGCGAAGGATTGCGGTTGGCCCCCACCGATTTTACCTGGGTGGGCAGCAGCCGGATGTAGTACTGATTGATGCCGGGGACCAAGTCGCCCTGCGTGGTGGTGCACCAGGCTTCGAGGTGGGACTCCAGGAAATCGGCATATTCCCGCAGGAACTGGGCGGTCACGGGGTCGCTCCAACTGTTTTCCGCCAGATCGGCCGCGCAAATCAACCCGGCAATGTTTGAGGCTAGCGTGGATGGGGAGTAGCCTTCGTTTTCTTCCCAACGCTCTTCCTGCGTCATAGGGCCGTTGGCGATCAACGCTCCCGCCGCGGAGAGCACCATTTGTTTGGGATCAAACTGCTGCAGGGCTTTGGCCTGGCTCAACCGATAAGCCAGGATGATCGGGAAGGAAAATTCATCGAGTTGCGTTCCGTCCCAGTAGGGTTCTCCGTTGATGTAGAAGTTTTGGGGAAAGCTGCCGTCGGGCGATTGGTTAGTGGCCAGGTACATCAATCCGCGCAACGGCAGGTCCAATTCGCCGTCCGCCAGCAGGGCGGTCGCGCTTTGGCACATGTCGCGCGGCCACACAAGGTGGTAGCCCGAATCCGAATCAGGGTTGGCGTATCCCCACGGTATGCTCAGCGAGGCCACGAGGGCGCCGCAAGAATTCTTGTCTTCATGGGCCAGCAACACATTGTGGCTGATATCTAACAACCGGTTCTGGTCCCCGGTCGTGCCCGGGTTGGGCTGGTAGCGCGTGGGTGAAATGCCGGCGACCCAACCCTCGATAAAGTCCTGGAGATAGCCAATGGGCGCCGTCGCTTGATCGAACGGATAGGTCAATACCTCCGTCATCGCGACCAGGGCTGGGCCGGGCTGAGACGTCAGCCCCTCATCGTTTTGACAAAAGCCCAGCGCCAGGACGAACTCATTCCTGTCCCCTCGCATGATTTCCGCCGTCAAGGCGATGTTGCCGTTCTCGGCCGAGTCATAACTCCAAACGGGCAGTCGGCGGTTGCCGATGATGTCCGTCCAACCATCGTTGACCCCTACAAAACCACAACTCATCTGGCCCAAGCCGCAGTCGGCCCCGAGCGCCAACCAGTAGTTTGCGTGCTCGGCGACCAGCGACTTCCCTTGAGCGGTAACTGCCACGTAACCGGAGTTGCCCTCGCCCTGACCTCGCATGTGCGGCGCTAACAACGCATAGACCTTCAGCCGGCTCAGAAAATTCGGGTCCCCTTCCAATTGCGTGCGCACAAGAAGGCAGCCAGATTCGGGGTCGGTGATGATATCCTGAACGACCGTGTAGGGCTGGCCGACGGCCGTGTTGGTCAGGCGCACGGCCAGGGTCCGCGGATCGATGACCTCGCACTGGTGCGTAAAGTCCAGCTGGGCGTCGTGGAAAAAAGTGGCGCCATCCGTGATGATGAGTTGGAAATCGCGAACTTGAGGCGTGTCGACGTCGGGGAAATAGACCTCGGTAAGAATACCGCCGGCCACAGTATACCAAACCGGACTTGCGAAAGAGAGGGCGGTTCCGACCGCGTCTTTGTCGGCGCGGGTCCACATCGGCGGATCCCCGGGGCCTCCGGGAGCTGGATTATTATTGAGCAAAGTTGCCATAGGTGTCTCTTGGGTTGGGGGCGGAAATGGATTTAGAGTTCGCCCAGGATTTGGTCGGTCGCACGCAGCGACGGTGAGAGCCGGTTGGAGGTGCCTATCGTTACCATGCTGCCTGTCCCGACCATGGGCTGTTCACTGCCATCAGGAGCGACGAGAGATGGCCGGGATAATTGTTTCCCGTGCCACCACGGCAAAGTCCGCGCCCTTTGTTTGATCGAGGATCACCTGATACGGCGTATCGTTCCCTATTTCAGGGAAGTCATCATTGGTCCAAGCAGTCGGGTTAATGACCAAAACCATTTTTACGTTTTTTGTATCCATTATCGGCTACTCGGTGAGGACAAAATTTGATTTGAATAACGGCAGTGCGTTAGTAAAACGACCTTATTCCTAATCGCTTGCGCACTCCAAGTCCGCTACGTTTGCAACGCCTTACAAGAATTTTCCTCAAGATGAGCAGTTGAAGTTCGGAGTTCTGGTTTCCTGACTCTGGAAACCGTGTTATCTCAACACCTGCCGGCAATAGAAATTCATCTTTAGCAACGGGAAATATAGTGGTGCAGACTGTTATCGGTATGCGCGACGTCGTTCGTTGCAAAACTAACTAAGCAACGAAAATCTGCCACGAACGGTCTATAAAGATTAATTGGTCGGAGTATGCTTCGAATCGCAACATCTTACAAGATATTTTTATTGGATTCGCTTTTCGTACTTTTAACAACGAGGCGCAAAGAGATTTTCGAAATTTAATGGTGACCAGGTAGCAAGAGCGGATCCGAGAATGTAGGCTAGCCAAACGTTGCTTCGCGGAGCCTGTCCGAAAAGGCCATTGACATTGATTTTACGACCCGCACGTGCTGCAATCGGTCCTTCAGAAGACTAACTTGGGTGCAAGATAATTTTGCCGCGCGTCCGTCCACTCTCGGAAAGCTGATGAGCCTTCCTGATTTCACTCAGCGGGAGAACCGTTGCGATATGTGTTTTTAGTCTACCGGCGGCAATCAACCGGTTTATTTCGCGTAATTGCTGCCCGCTTGGTTGCACGCCGATCATCGAGGCGCGGATGCCATAACGCTCCGCTTTTTCGATGGATTCTTGCAGTCTGACCGCATCCATGCCTTTCTGC
>CAZMNG010000603.1:0-3620 GCA_964567505.1 uncultured Chthoniobacterales bacterium | reverse complement strand
TTTTGTCTTCTATCAATTTGCACAGCCGCCGTTGTTCTTCAATGCCACTTTAAGCCAGTACCTGGCGGAGCATCGCTCTGATCCACAGTTGCACGCTTATGAAATGGATTTCAATTCGATCCACACCCAAGGAAACCGGCAACTCCAAGACTGGCTAACAGCGAGGCACACCGGTGACCGAACCGCTGCGACTGCCGCGTTCGCTGCAGCGTTGAGCGCGCATCAACAAGGTGAAAAAATCCGCGCCGAGGCTAAGAAGGCATTGTCGGCGGTAAACTCCGGCGCCAGCGCAAACGACGCCGACTATGTGTTTATCACTTTTATCCTCGAACAACTGCCGCACGGTGTCATCGGTCTGCTCGTAGCGGCATTTTTCGCCGCCGCGCTGTCGTCGAAGGCTGCTGAACTCAACGCACTCGGTTCCAGCACCACCATTGACTTTTACCGGCAAATCATCAAGCGCGACGCGACCGACGCCCACTGCGTGGTGGTCTCAAAATGGTTCACCGCATTGTGGGGGCTGAGCGCAATTGGCTTCGCCCTTTACTATCATCTGGTTGAGAATTTGATCCAGGCTGTGAACATTCTCGGCTCCATTTTCTATGGCGTGATGCTCGGCCTTTTTGTCGTCGCATTTTTCATACGGCGCGTCGGCGGCACCGCGGTTTTCTGGTCGGCACTGGTTTCGCAAACACTGGTGTTTGTCCTCTACTTCAATCTCACCATTTCCTACCTCTGGTATCCGCTTATTGGCTGCGCGGCATGCGTGATTCTCAGCATCGTCCTGCAAACATTTTTGAATGACGTTGGCCAAACACGTAAAATGCGCGAGACATGACGGCTCCAATCATTTGTTTCGGTCAGCAACCGTGCGGGTTTTTCCCGAAGCGTTTCCTGTTTGCAAAAATCCGGACCGGGCTACGGCTGCAAAGTGAAATCGGTGGCGAGATTGTTTTCTTCTTCCATGACAGCGATCACGATCCGCGCGAAACGAGAACTATCCTGCGCCATCGTAAAACCAGGGAGCCGGTGCAATTTAACTTTGCCTTTAAAAATAATGTTCAACGCAAGTTTTCGCCGCTCTATCTCAAAGAAATTCCCGTCGGCTGGCAGAATAAAACCGCAAGGCAATTGCCAAATTACGTGAATCATCGTCTGGTCGAAGTTTTCCAAAAAGCTTCCGCCTCAAACGTCGCGGATTTCTGTTTGGAGATCTATCGGCATATGGGATTGCTCGATGATATTCGTGTAGTGCGTTCGAGTGCCCCCGATTTTCGGCAAGCGGCTTGTAACGTCCCAGATTTTTTTGTGGATGTTCCATACGAAGGCGAGATTGTCCGTGCCCGTTTTATCAATGGCACTTTGAAACTGCACAAAGGCGGAGATTCATTCGTGACGCTGCCGGAGACTCCGTTCACCAGCCAGCAAATCAGCCCAACGCGAGATACGCGGTTTCGCTGGATGCAGTCCGTTGTGAATTGCAGCCATTACATCCGCGGGGCGAGCGAACAGGAGTATCTCCGCCCGGAAAAAACTCCGGAAATCAAATTCATCAACCGTGACCCCGTTGACCGATCCGATGAAGCCTATACAGAACTCACCTGAACTTGCGACATTGCTGGCCTTTGGCGCGCATCCCGACGACATTGAATTTGGCTGCGGCGGCGTCATCGCGAGCGAAACACATGCCGGACGCAAAGCACATTTTGTGGTTTGCTCACGCGGCGAAGCAGGTACGTACGGTACACCCACGCAACGAGTAGCTGAAGCGAAAAAATCGGCCGAGTTATTAGGTGCAACGATTGAATTCATCAAACTGGACGGTGATGCTCGTTTGGAACTTCGCGCCGCTCACGCCACTAAATTAGCGGAAATTATCCGTCGCGTTTGTCCAGGCACAGTGCTCGCACCGAGTCCGGTTGAAAATCAGCATCCCGATCACGGGCGCCTGGGCAAACTGGTGCGCGATGCCGCCAGGCTGGCGCGCTTCGGCGGCTTGAAAGAACTGCGTGGTCCGCCACCGCATACCATTCAACAACTATTTTTCTACGCGATCACACCTGAAGCGGAACCGACTAATATCACTCCGATCCTAATTGATATTTCTGCGCCAGAATGTGTTAGCGTGTGGACAGCAGCGATGAAAGCCCACGCAACGCAGGTTTCCGCCCGCGACTACGTTGAGTTGCAGCTGGTTCGTGCCCGGCTGCTCGGCGCGCGCAGCGGGGTTAGTCATGCTATCGCTCTTTTTCCAAACGAGCCACTCGTATTTGGATCCCTGGCGCAGGCAGGCATCGGAGCGCGAAGGTTTTGATGTGGATTCCGAGCGTCGATTGAAGATTGGGATTACCTGTTACCCTTCGATTGGAGGAAGCGGCATTCTGGCTTCGTCGCTCGGCGAAGAACTGGCGCGACGCGGACATGAGGTGCATTTCATTAGCTACGAGCGTCCGTTCCGAATGCCCGTTCCTAGCCCGCGACTTTTTTTCCATCCGGTAGTGATTAACGATTACCGATTGTTCAAGTATCCCGATTATACGTTGCCGCTCTCGGTAAAAATGGCGGAGGTGAGCCGTGACCATCAGCTCGACATTCTTCATGTTCACTACGCCGTACCTCATGCCACTGCCGCAATTCTTGCCTGTTCAATGTTGCCCCTGGGGCAACGACCGCGCGTCGTTACCACTTTACACGGCACCGACACTACGTTGCTCGGGTACGATCCCGGTTATGGCCCGGCCATCCGCCACGCGCTAACGTGCTCAGATGCGGTTACGACTGTTTCGGAGTTTTTGAAACAGGAGTCGCAAAGGGTGTTCGACTTTCATGGTCCGATGGAAGTTATCCACAATTTTTTTGAACCACATGCGCCGCAGCGTTCGCGCGCGGAAATGCGAAGTGAACTCGGCTTGCGCGACGAAGTGATGTTGCTTCATTCCTCTAATCTGCGGCCCCTCAAGCGGATCGATTTGCTGCTCGAAACGGCCGCGCTCATCCGTCCGCGTGAATCGTTCAAGCTCGTTATTCTTGCAGGCGGAGATTTTTCACGGTTTGCGGGTGACGTACGCCGGTTAGGACTGACAGATCGGGTGATCGTGCGCGAAAACGTCAGGGACATAGAGGATTACCTGCAAGCTGCTGACATCGGTTTGTTCACGTCTGAAACGGAAAGCTTTTGTTTGAGCATTCTCGAAGCGATGTATTTTGCGTGCCCAAGCGTTGCACCGGAGGTTGGGGGAATCCCTGAAGTCGTTCAGGATGAAATAACCGGACTGCTCATGCCGTTTGGTGATTCCGAAAAACTGGCTCGTGCCACCGAGAGGTTAATTCAAAATGCCACGCTGCGGACGATGCTTGGTCGCGCTGCCCAAGCGCGCGCCCATGACAAATTTTCCGCCAGGATTATCGTGCCACGGTATGAAACCCTGTATCGACGTGTTTGCGGCACCGAAGGTTAATTAAAATTCCGGAACCTGGACGCTCCGCGCTTTGAAGTTGAGGGAGATAGGGAACAAAACCGGAGCAATCACTCAATGAGAAAGAGGAAATATGTGAGGCCTGTGATCTTGAACGCGCGCTGCCGGCGTTTGACGATCTGCAGCTTCCAGCCGTCCTGGCAC
>CAZMNG010000602.1:0-3625 GCA_964567505.1 uncultured Chthoniobacterales bacterium | reverse complement strand
AAAAGAACACTTAGCAGCGTCCCGGAGATAGAGGGCACGAGCCTGCGAGAAAAGACCACTCCCAGAAGCGCCGCGAAAACGACCGGGAGCAGCATTTCGCCTGAGCCCGTCGAACTACCGCTCAGCAACGCCGTTGAAAGTGTTGCCGCGATACCGCCGCAGAGGCCGCTCAGAAGGTAGCTGGCGATTAGGTAGCGGTAGACGCGCAAGCCGGCCGCCCGAGCAGCCTGACGATAGGCGCCTACCGCATAAAGCCGGAGCCCGAATCGCGTATGCTCGATGCCGAAAATCGAAAGTGCACCAATGACGAGTGTGAAATAGGCGAGATTGGGAACGCCAAACGGACCATTATCGGCAATGGCGGACAGTAACGGGGTTGTAGCTTGAACGACCGTATTCTGCGTGAGGACAAGTTCAAAGCCGGCGCAAATGTTCATGACGGTCAGGGTCGCCAGCAGCGGCAGCATATTTAGTCCGACAACCGCAAATGCATTGAGCGACCCGATAGCAACCCCTGTCAGAAGGGTCAGCGGCAGCGCCACAGCGTCCGAATAGCCGCTCCGCACCAAGGTCGAATAGACGGCGGCGGACAGGCCAAGGTTATTCGCCAGGGATAAATCAATGCCGCCTGTTACGACATCTGATCCGCCGCCGATGAAAACGATTGTCATCCCGAACGATAACACTCCTAGAATTGCAGATTGCTCCAGGACATTGGCGATATTGCCGAAACTCAAGAAGCCCGGTGCGGCAATTGCAAAGTAGATCATTACGGACGTAAACACCGCGAGGGATCCTCCTTGCAGGAAGAGCACAAATCCCCGGTGACTTCGACACGTTTCTCCTGCAGCGGAGGGTGACCTGGTCAACGCTTTGAGCGATATATCCACGGGTCAGTCTTCAGCGCAGCGTCCGGTTTCCGGCGCCTGCGCCCGTTGCGGAAGCCAGGATTTCATCGCCGTCTGTCTCGGCTCCGATAAATTCTCTGGTAATATGGCCGCGATACATCACGAGAATCCGATCGCAGACGCCTGATAACTCCAACAAATCGGTCGAAAGCAGGAGGATTCCGGAACCTTGCTCGGCCAATGCACCAATCAGTCGGTAGATCTCGACCTTTGCGCCAACGTCGACACCCACTGTGGGTTCATCAAGCAGGTACACAGCCGACTGACAGCTTAGCCACTTGGCGAGCACGACCTTCTGTTGGTTTCCACCACTTAAATTGCGCACGGTCGTCTCGCGGTCCGGCGTCTGAATCATGAGTTGTTGAATCAAAGTGTCAACGACCCGCCCTTCATGAGCAGCGTCGAGCAGACCGCAGCGACTATATTTCTGAAGGCTCGCCAGGGTCACGTTCTCGCGAACAGACATTCCCAGTGACACGCCATGTTCGCGCCGATCTTCCGGGACCAGCGCAAGTTTCCTGCGCACAGCAGCGACGGGCGAGCATAACCTCGCGGGCTGCCCGTCGATGAGTATTTCGCCTTTGTCCGGGCGGAGCAGGCCGAACAGACAACGAACCAATTCCTTCATGCCCGAACCCAGCAGACCTGTTATTCCCAGGATTTCACCTTTGCGAACCTCGAACGAAATACCCGTAAAAACCGCGCGTAAGCTGAGCTTGCGAACAGCGAGAATCGATTCGCCGATCGAAATTTTTTTCTTTGGAAACATTTCACCGATGTCTCGCGCCACCATCATCGAAGCAATGCTCGCTGCCGAGACCGCTCGTGGATCAACGCTTCCGACGTCGATACCATTGCGGAGCACAGTTACCCGATCGCAGAGCAGCTCGATCTCGCTGAGATAATGCGAGATATAGACGATTGTTAGCCCATCGGCGCGCAATCGTTGAATTGTCTGAAAAAGATGGTCTGCCTCCCGCTTCACCAGGGCGGCAGTCGGTTCGTCGAATACCAGCACCGATGGATTGTGCAGTAGGGCTCGCGTGATCTGTACAATCTGCTGCTCTGCGGGCGTCAACTCCGAGATCAACGCCTCGCCGGGAATTTCAATATCGAAGTAGCTGCGAAGGATCTCCCGCGCCTGATTCTTCAATCGCCGGCGGTCGAGCAATGCGAACGGCCCGAGGACGGGCTCATTCGCTAAGAAGAGAGCCTCTCCTACCGTAAAGCTAGGCACAAGGAGCCGTTCCTGGTGGATGAAGTGTACACCGAGTTTTTCGACTTTGTCAGGTGTCAAATGACTGTAGCGCCGGCCATTGATATCAATCGTGCCGGAATCGGGTTGATGGATCCCGGCAAGAATCTTGATGAGCGTCGACTTTCCGGCGCCGTTCTGGCCTACGAGGCCATGAATTGTTGCGCGTCTGACTTGCAGATTGGCGCCATCCAGTGCGCGAACCCCGCCGAACTGCTTGACCAGACCACGCAGCGCGAGCATGTGGTTCTCCCCGGTAGCGGTCATACGGAATCGCTCCTGCTGCTAAGAGACTTTTTAAGAAAGTCTGCGGATAGAGAGAATAAGGCGCGGGGCTGTGGCAGAAGTGATGCATATGTTTCTTGCTTAGATGGAGCCCGCCCCCGGCCGGGTGAGCCAGTGCTAATAAACTTCGGCATGTGACATGGCTGCAAACCAAGGATCTCCGAAATTAGCCGCAGGTAAAAACAGGGCTCGACAGCAGTCTCGCCCTACCACATCGCGGTAGGGCGAGGCTTAGGACTCCTCGCCCTACCGCTTCCCCCTCATGGCCGCTGCCCCAGAAATTTCTGCATCGCGTCGGCGTTCTGTTTTGTGACCAGAACAGCCGAAACGAAAGTATAAGGTGGCAAGTCACGATCGCCGCTCAAATAGCGCGCGACATTGTCAACGGCCGTCTTCCCGATCAAATAAGGCTGTTGCGCAACAACGGCTGCGGCGCCTGAGTTCGGATCTTTGACCAGTGCGACCACATCCGGACTTCCATCTACCCCGTAGGTTTTGATTTCGTTCCGGTGCGCCGCATCAAGTGCTTCCGTCGCGCCTACTTGCGGAACGTCCCAAGCTGACCAGATTGCTGCAATCGAGCCTTTCGGATACTTCGTTAACAGTTCCGTTACCTGCGAGTACGCGTTCTGCACTGTGTTTGGAATCACATCACGCAGCTCCGGTTCGACGATTTTGATCTTGGGATAGAACTTCAGGACCTCTTTCAGCTCGTCATACCGGATCGCGCACACTGGAACACCGTAAAATCCATTGAAGACAAGTATATTCCCTTCTCCGTGGACATCATTAGCCAATTGAACTGCCAGTTGTTCACCGATGTAAAAATTGTCTGAAGTCGTATCATTAATCGAAGAGGAAGAAGCCGTATCCACGGTGAAAAGAGGAATTCCGCTTTTGCGAATCTTTTCGAGCCAGGGCTCCAACACGCTCAGGGTACCCAACTGTTCAATGACCGCGTCAGGCTTCTGAGCAATCAAGGTCTGGATCTGACTGATTTGCCGATTATCATTCCGGCCGGCATCCAATGCGATCGGCGTTCCTCCGAGACGTTTGACTTCGTCGATCTGGCCCTGATAGGCGCGCAGATCCCAATAATGGTCCGTGCCGATGACTGTTATTCCGATCTTTTTTCCGCTGAGAGAGAGTTGGTTTTCACTTTCGCCTGGCGATGAAC
>CAZMNG010000601.1:0-3626 GCA_964567505.1 uncultured Chthoniobacterales bacterium | reverse complement strand
TGATCGGCTGATGGGAATGACTCCGAGCTTTTTGCTGGCCGTCGCGCCGACTGGCCAGCTGAAAAGCGACCCACGGAAAGAGGCCGTAAGTGCAAGAGCGCAACACGTGGCCGAGGATTTAAATGTACCGACGCGAAGCGTTGGGCGTAGGCCGTTTAAGCCGTAGACGGCACTCTTGCACTGAAGGACGCCCGTGGGTTCGGATTGGATCTGGCATGAGCCAGACAAGTTAAAGGAGTGATTTTAAGCGAACCTGGGTGCGCTTAGGCGAAAACGCATGGCTTAACCTCGCCGTTGTGTCGTTCAAGGTGGACCGAAGTCGTGTATGTTCATGGGCGGAGGTTTCGATTGCCAGACAACGACGTGATCAGCCCAGATCAGTTGATGACTGCCCTGAAACGGTATCTGGAGGAGTCTAGCGACACCGAAGAAACGGTCGCGTCCCAAATCGGCGTGAATCACCACACACTCCGAAGGTGGCTCACCGAAAAGCAAAGTCCAAGGAAGGAAAAGCTGGCGCTAACCGCATCGTTTCTCAGGCGCGCCGGGTATTTGTAACGAAAGGAATAGAGTCAGTCGTGAGTGCCACAGAAAGGTTCAGAGCAGCGCGGGATTTCCTCCTCGCAAATCGTACCGATTACGATGTCGCCTACAGGGGCTTTCAATGGCCCAAGCTGGACCGGTTCAACTGGGCTCTGGATTGGTTCGACACCATCGCTGTGGGCGAAAGATGCGAACAACCGGCGATTTGGGTTGTCTTTGAGGATGGGACAGAAACCAAGCTTTCTTTCCGCCAACTCTCGAATCGATCATCACAGATAGCGAACTACTACCGCGAGCTAGGCATCGGTCGAGGCGCTCGCGTGATGGTGATGCTCGGAAACGTTCCGCCCCTTTGGGAGACGGTTCTGGCTCTGATCAAGCTTGGCGCCGTCATCCTGCCCGCAACACCTCTTCTCAGCGAAGGCGATGTCGCCGACCGCATTGAAAGAGGGCGTGTGCGGCACATTGTGTGTGCCACGGACTGCGTACCGAGGTTTGATCATCTGGTCAAAAATTGCACCCGTATTGTTGTAGGTGGACCGGCGCCCGAATGGCACGCATACGAAGATGGGTACGCTGCCTCAACGAAATTTACGCCGGATGGAGAAACACGAGCCAGCGATCCGATGCAACTCTACTTCACATCCGGTACGACATCGAAACCCAAGCTCGTGATGCACTCACACGTCACGTATCCAGTTGGGCATCTTTCGACCATGTATTGGATCGGGCTGCAGCCAGGTGACATACACTGCAACATTTCCTCTCCCGGTTGGGCGAAACATGCTTGGAGCTGCTTGTTCGCGCCCTGGAACGCCGAGGCGACGGTCTTCGTTCCAAATCAGTCACGCTTCAACGCGCAGGGGTTGCTCGAGACGATTACCGCAGCGAAGGTGACCACCTTTTGTGCCCCGCCGACAGTGTGGCGCATCCTCGTCACGCACCAACTTGGCGATTACAAAACCAAGCTGCGCGAACTAGTGAGTGCAGGCGAGCCGCTCAATCCTGAAATCATTGACCACGTGCAGGAGGTCTGGGGGCTAACGGTCCGTGACGGGTACGGCCAAACCGAAAGCACCGCCGTGGCTGGGACCTCTCCAACCCAGCTCGTCAGGCCGGCTTCACTGGGCAGACCGTTGCCTGGTTTTGAGGTTGTCGTGCTGGGCGCCAATGATCGGGAGATAAACGAAGGTGAACTCTGTGTAACGCTCGATCCCCGACCTCTCGGACTGATGCCTGGGTACCAGGGAGAGGATGGCACAATAACTCCGCTCGAGGGGAATTTTCACCGGACAGGGGACGTCATGTCACGCGACACCGATGGTTATCTCACGTTTATTGGCCGGGGCGATGACGTTTTCAAGTCTTCGGACTATCGAATCAGCCCGTTTGAACTTGAAAGCGCTTTGATCGAGCACCCCAAGGTTGTCGAATGTGCGGTCGTTCCATCGCCCGATCCGATCCGCTCCGCCGTGCCCAAGGCGTTTGTAATTCTTCAATCTGGTGTAGAGCCTTCGCGCGAGGTGGCGCTGTCGATTTTTCAACACAGCCGCAAGGTGCTGGCACCTTTCAATCGCATTCGACGAATCGAATTTTCGGATCTGCCGAAGACAATCTCGGGGAAAATTCGTCGCGTGGAGCTGCGTCACCGCGAAGCAGCTAACGTAGAGAGCGGCAGACGGCCGGCATTTGATTTTAGAGAGGAGGACTTTCCTGAGCTGCAGTGAGAAAGGAGTCATCAGGTCGCATGTAAAGATTCAAGAAATATACTGTCCGCGCACAGAATTGGCATGGCAAGTCCATGGCTGTTTCGATAATGGCGATGTCTCATTTTCAGGTCTGCTTACTGTGAAACCGATCACTAAGAGATAAAAGAATAGTTCCCTTTATCGCGATTAACGTGCTCGAGGGCTAAAACGCATGGCGAGTTAAGCTCTCCCAACTGCTCACTCTTCCACTTGGATCGAACTGAATCCTTAACGTTCGCACGTCAGCGAACGGGCCGTAAAATGGGATAAATTGCTTCGCTTTTCCAAACACGTAGATCCAGGTTTCACCGCCGTCACTGTTTTGGAAGACTTGATCAGGATCGTCGTATTGGGCTTGGACCTGATCCATCGTTTCGCCCCTCACCGGTGGCTGAAACCCGTCGCTTGATTCAGCGGCACTCGACCCGGGAGCCTTGCCTGAGTCGCCGGGACCGTTTGAACTGCAGCCTGCAAGCAAGATGGCGGTCAGGCCAAGGGCGGCCATGAAACGATGGGAATTCTTCTTCGTGGACATGTACGGCATGAAAGTTGGTGCGCTCGCTCAGCGCTTATTTCGCCAACCACCGAGCAGAACGTGTAGACGATTCAGGAGGTCCGCGGTTACGTCAAATCGGCATTCAATCGGTGCCGGCGATCGGAATGCGACAGGTCCCCATTTGGATATATCGCTTGTGTTCACGTTTGTGGTGGCACGATTCGATCGATAAAGAGCGCGAGTCGCTCCATGTCGGGGCGGTCGCAGCGCCAGGCGATATGCCCGTCGGGCCGTACAAGCCATATCATACCCGGGGTGGCGGCATACACCTGTTGAAATGAACCGTCATGGTCGACAAACAATGGCATCAGTTCGCAATCGACGAAGCCGGCATCAGGGGCCACGATTGTCAGGCCGGCGCCCGAGGCGTCAAGACGTCGCCGCAACATTTCTAATAGATCCGCAAATGCTTTCTGATGGGATTCTGTTTGGTTGCGGACGGTGTAGCCGATCAAGACGTGGTAGCCAAGCTCAAGGCGTTCGCGAAGCCGAAACCGGCGGGCGACGAACGGCCGGCCGAGTCCCAGGGCATCGGGAGCCCGGTCGCCGGCACGCGGCGCTGCGAGATTCTCCTGGTCAGCCGGGAAGTCATCGCGGACCAAAGCGCTCGACCGATAGTGAATAAACAATTGGGACTCGCGCCCTTCTGCGGACCGTGGCCGCCAACCGCCGCTGACAGCTTCGTCCATGGCGCGACTGGTCTCATTGACCACGTCAAGTCCGACCGGGTGCCGTTCGGCCGAATAGCTGTCAAGCAGCGCGGCTCCTGCTGTGCCGCG
>CAZMNG010000600.1:0-3635 GCA_964567505.1 uncultured Chthoniobacterales bacterium | reverse complement strand
TTCTGCTTTGGTCGCCATCGGAGCAAGTCTAGTTTCAACGGCCTCGAAGGCAAGGACTCATCAGAAAACCGCAACCTAATTCGATGGATGAATCGGTTGCGACAACCGGTGTTTCTCGAAATTAGGGAAGACAAGAATCCGAACGAAGTGGGTTCGGGAGAAGGCAAGCTAAAGACTTAAACGATCGGCCTGCATGGATAAATCTTATTAGTGTGAGGGCTGGCCGGGTAGACCTATTCAGGTCGCATTCTCCCGGGCATGAGTGATTCACAAGCAGCAAATATCAGGTAAAAGCGATTGGCCTCGAGGGCCAATATTCGACAGTGGAGCTGGGCCTACGATCGTCCACTCAGCCAGCCTCGGGGACCGGCATGCTCGAGCGGACTGCCGACAGCGCCTTGCAAGTCTTACCTTTGGAGGATGTACGTCCACGCTTTCGCTTGAGATACATCCGTGTCCACCCGCACTGTGGGCACACCAAAACTGTCCAATAGATCGGCTACCTGCGGGTTTTCGAAAATATCATTGCTAAGACACAGCTCTCCCCCTCGAGCCAGTCTGAGAACGCGATACGCAATATTCACCGTCTGTCCGAAATAATCGAGCTGGTTGTTGAGCGTAACTAACAGGCAATGTCCGCCATGGATGCCCATCTTTAAGCGGAGCCGATCGGAGTGTGATCTATTCATCTCTTCAACTTCTCTGGCGATGTCGATAGCGGCGCTGACAGCATCGACTGGATCCGCGAATGCCGCCATAACCTCATCGCCAATTGTCTTGACAACCGCACCGGAATGACCGGCAACGGCTCGAGCCAAAGCTGCAAAATGTTGGCGGACTAGATGGTAGCCTCGCACATCTCCGACTGCATCGTAGAGGGCGGTCGAGCCTTTCAAGTCTGAAATGAGAAAAGTAATATTCTTGACGCTCATGTTTTGCGACTCACCCAAAGTCTCAGCTCCAAACAGATCGCGAAAAACTGAATCAGTCAGAAGCCTTTTCCCCGAAAGGAACGCTTCGAATTCAAGGCGCGGAGGATGAAGATCTTGTGGAAGAAGAATTATCCACACCGAACTCCTTTCGGAGGTCCGATTCTCTAGCTCGAACACAATTTTACCCCCTGGCAGGGTGCAACCTTGCTCATAGTTGAAATGGGCCGTCGGAGTTTCAAGTTTAACTGGTAGCACTTCTTTATCGGCGATCCGTAGCTTGTGGTCGATTAATGCGACCTGAACCTGTCGTATGTGTTCATCCAACGCTGGGCCCAAATTCACCACACAGACAGTATTGTTAAGGAGGTCGCTGATCCGATAAAACGAGCCGATTGGAGCGTCTAGCTCTATCGTCTGCCTTTCCCCAGCTTCGAGGTAGGTCAGCAGCTTCGTGAAGCTAAGTAGAATGTCGTTTAGAGTGGGTTCCCCCGGCAGCGGCAACGGCCGGATGCCTTTCGACATTCGGTACCTAAAGTAAAAATCCTCGATCGGAAGCGTTTCCGGTTCATGAAAGGCAAGCCTTCTGATCTCTGGGGAAACAGTAAACGTGACGTGGATGAAATCATCCAGCGTGGCTTCGTTCTCGGAAAAGCAGAGGCTGCAGCCGTAATGAGAATGCAAATTGCCTACGCTCCGCAGGCTTTCGACGAAATGGCCGCAGCCCGAGCAGACGAGCTGCCACTCCATGGTGAAGAGGCCAGAACGCGTCGCATGCAGAAAAATGGCGATTGCTTCGCTCTCTGCCATTCCGGTCTGAATCCCGTAGCGCACCGGATTAAATCTGTACAAGTCATCATCTTGATAGCTCCGTATCGCGTTTTCGAGCTTGGAAATCACCCGGGGACTCCAGGATCTCGCCATCTCCAGCAGACCTAGTCTTTGTTCCAGTTCCCCTTCGTTCACTTGTCCAATACTCATTGCTTCTCCGTTTCAGTGTCTAAGTCAGTCGTTCAGTCAATTATCAGCAATTATCAAAAGACGCTCCTCGGCGCGGTGGGTGCTTTCCTAACCCGTTAACACCCCGATCTCGGCGGTCGCGATCGAAAGCCTCGTTGCCAGAGTTTGGATCACCAGACTCTTCAACTCAAGAGCTGCTCCCGGCGAAGTCCGCTCGAGCTCGTTTAATTTGTTCCTGGTCAAGCGAAACGCCCGCGTTGAAACATCGGCGACCACCTGGGCAGGTTGCGAGCCAAACGTGAATAAAGCTTGCTCACCAACCAGCGTACCTGGGCCGTAGCTGGCAAGCCGGACATCCGCTCCGCTGCCAGGAGCAAGCTTCACTCCAAGCTGGCCTCGTTCGATAAAGAGCAGCGAATCGCCTCGTTCGCCCTGCGCCAGCACGATTTCGCCCGCTTCATAAACAAGCGGCTCGAGCAAAAATAGAAGTCGTTCCAGATTCTGCGGGCGGAAATAAGGGACAAGCATTTTACGCAGGCTCGCTTCCGTGGGCACACCGCTAAATTCGTTTAGTGTGCGAGCCTCGATCCATTCGAGCGCATGATCGAGATCGATAAAATCAAATTCTGGTTTGTCCAGGACTTCACATCGGCGCAAGAGCGCGCGCTGTTTCTCGTCGAGGCCTGCAAAAACTAAGGCGATCTGATGAGGCTCGCAAAGGTGTCGCAGTTTTCGAAAGCACATCAGAGCCGAGGCATCCATACCCTGTACCGACCGCATGTCGATAACGATAGCCCGCCGCTCTGTCAGCCGCATTGCCTCGGTTAGGTGGTTAACGATTATTTGGGCAGTTCCAAAAAAAAGATATCCTTGCAAGCTGAGTCCGAAGGTTGATTCCCCATGCTCAGCAAGGAGCTTGTCGTCGCGGACCGTTCGGCGAACCCGGGACCGGTAGCTTTGTCCTGTGAAAGCACTCTTGATGCAGGTGACCCGCCCGTAATTCCAAGCAAACAGGACGCAAGACGCAACCAATCCAAGCAAGGCACCGGCAAGAAAGCCTTTCAGGACAGTGGCGCTGAGGATCAATAGTAGGAGAGTGTATTCATAGAGAGGCAATCGGCGACGCGATGTAATTGCCCATTCCAGCAGCATCGAGACGCTCAGATAGAACAGAAGGCCGGCGATGACCGGTTTAGGAAGCAAGCTGATCAGAGCTGGAAAGGCGATGACGATAGTCAGGCAGAGCGCTGAAGCCCATACACCTAACAGCCGAGTCGTCCCGCCAGCCTCGACAGTGTCACTCTCGGCACCGTAAAGCGTTTCAGAGAGAGCAAGCGCTGTCTCGGTCAAGGCGACAACCACCACCGCACCCAATTCAATGACATGACTACTGATGACTTGCCATGCTACCAGGTCGCGGGTTATGGTAAGAGTCGCCGGCAGCGAAACGCTCGAGACCGGCTCAAGCAGCAGTCCGAGAGCTCTCAAATGTTCGATAGGTAAGCCTACCGACGCAGCTAACCCGTAGAATCCGGCAGTTCCTAGGAAGATGACGCTCGGAAACCCGAGAAAATGACCCCGAATCCTTTTAGACAGTAGGAGGACGATCGCTATACCCAGGGCGGGCAGAACGGCGATAAGAGGAGTATTGCGAAGGACCTCCAAAACGGAAAAATCAAGCGAGTGATTAGTGAGAATGTGGAAGGCGCCGCTGAAAACCAGAAATCCAGACGCGGCTAGGACTCC
>CAZMNG010000599.1:0-3637 GCA_964567505.1 uncultured Chthoniobacterales bacterium | reverse complement strand
GTGTTTATTTCGCGGGCCACCTGTCCAACCCGATCACTGAAATCGACCAACGCGATGCCGGCTGCCCCGCGGCGTGTCATGTCAAGAGCCAGGGCTTGTCCGATGCCGCCGGCGGCTCCGGTGATTACCGCTACCTGCCCTTTAATCTTGTGCATATCGACGGCGGAGCCGTGATGGCGCTTCAAGGGCGTCAAAATGGGTGCCAAATTGTGTCTGTCGAGGCCCGGCGCCTCGATGGTTTGAAAGATCATTGAGTTCATTGATGCACTATACACCATTTGTTGCTTGTGCACTATATTTTATTGTGCGAATGCATTTAAATGTTTTAAACGGAAAAGGCGCGGGTCGTTCTTTGGGGCCGCGAGCGTTCGCCTGGGCTAGCCCGGATCGATAGAAATCGGGCCGGTCGAGTTTGACGGCCTTGCTAGCTATTATAGCGCCGATTCTGGCATTTTCGGATTTCCAGTGTTCGGAGGTTCGTCGCTGTTGTTTTCGCCACGGGATTTCCATTTCGGAGTCAGGATCCAAAAAAAGTTGGCGCAAATGCACAACATTTGTTGACGCGTTGCGGAAATCCGTACGATGTTCCATTCAGAAAGCTCAGGAATCACCCGGAGCCCTCACAACGAAAACAAAGAAAAGAAGAAAGAAAAAAACATGGATGCTGAAGCCACCAAAAAGGCGACAGCGGCAACGTCGGAAACCATGGACGAGGTCTTCCACGATGCCATGCGCAGTTATGAGAAGGCCCTGAAGTCGGGCATTCAACTGCAGGAGGAATCAGTGAACCTCTGGAAAGACCTGCTCACCAAGCTCGGCTCCGCCGAGGAGTTCCAGGCGAAGCTCGCGTCGATGACGGCGGACGATTTCCCGAAGGCTCGCGAGCGTAGCGATTAATTTGCCCTGGGCAGTGCGCAGATCGAACTGCAAGCCGGTTTGAGCGACCAGTGAGACGCCCCCAGGCTTGAAGATCCTGCAGCGTGTGGAACAGATGGAGCATCGAGCGGCCCCAGCGGGTCAGTTCCGTAACAAGGATTGTGTCGATATAGCGGGCCTGCGCCAATGCAAGGACCTTCTCACGTTCGGCGCGCTCATCCTTTGTCCCAGAGGCAGTTTCCTTCCAAACCCCTGCAACTTTATAACCGGCTTTTTTGGCGAAAGCGCGAAGATCGCGTTCCTGGCGAGCGCAGGTCTGATCGGCCGTCGATACCCGGCAATAAAGCGCTGCAGACTGTCCCATTTGAACTCCGTTGAACCCTGCTCCTCTAAAGATCACGGAAAAGGGCATTTCGTAAGGTAAAGCGTTGGTCCAACTTCAATCGGGACAACCATGCCACAATAAAGAGCATTAACTCGCTGAAATTCATCGCACATGTCCACTGACTCCCGCCGTCTGTCGATCCTGACTGCCCAAGAAGTCGATGATCTTTACGGCTTGCCACGCTTTACGGAAGAGGACCGCCGCCTCTACTTCGCTCTGAGCCCCATCCGAACGCGACCTGGTCGACGGTGTCTATACGATCTCAGTGGCGGTACATCTGATCCTTCAGCTCGGCTATTTTAAAGCCAAACGACAGTTCTTCGTGTACGCTCGCGAACCGGTGACAGAAGACTTGGAGCACATCCTTCGCCGTCATTTCCCGACGCCGGAGATGGCCGAGATCAAGGGACTTTCGAAACCTACACGCCTGGAGCAGCAGCAGGTCATTCTTAAACTGTTCGGCTACCAGCTTTGTGACACCGCCGCGAAGTCGGAACTTGAGCAGGAAGCGAAGCGCGTCGCGATGCTGTCGACGCAGCCGATCTTCATTCTGCGAGAGGTTCTGCAATACCTGACGAATCAGCGCATCGTCGCCCCTGGATACACCTATTTACAGGATATGGTCGGCCGGACAGTTTCCGGCGAACGTCGCCGAATTACTGCTCTACTGGGCCAAGCTCTTACGGCGGCTGTGGAGCACCAATTGGAAGCCCTGCTTCAGGCTGACGAGGGAATGTACCGCATCAGCCTACTCAAGCACGAGCCAAAGGATTTCAGCTACGGGGAGCTGCGTCATGAGGTAGAGAGGCGCACGTTTTTCCAGCAACTTTATGAGTTCGGTAAGACGTTTCTGGCGTCAGCGGGCCTGTCCAATGAAAGCGTAAAGTATTACGCCTCGCTGGTCCGGTTCTACACGGTTTATAAGCTCCAGCGCATGGCGGCGCCCACAACTCGTTTGTATCTACTATGCTTCGCCTATTACCGGTTTCGCCAAATCAACGACAACCTGGTCGAAGCCTTCATTCATCTCGTCGACCAATCTGAACAGCAAGCCAAGCTTGCTTCCGAGACAGCTTCCACAAATGCCATGACAGAAGCAAGCGCCAACCTAAGGGCGGCCGGTCAGGTCTTGGATCTGTTTGTTGACCAGTCCATTGCGGATGAAACTCCATTCGTGGAGGTCAAACACAAGGCGTTCTGTCTACTGGAACCCGAGCGATTCGCTCTTGTCTCCGACTACATGCGCAACATCGAGTTCGACAGGACCGCGTTCGAGTGGTCCTACTACGGCACTCTGCACTTCAAATTCAAACTCAACCTGCGCCATCTATTTAGCGCCCTCGACTTCGCTGGACTGATCGACGACGCTCCGCTCCTAGAAGCAATAACGTTCTTGCAGGAACTTCTGCGGCAGGGCAAGTCGCCTCGTCAGGCAAAACCGTCCGAGTTCCCCACAGGCGTTATCGCGAAAGGGGTGCATCGCTATATGTACTCTGCGGCGTTCACATCCTCGATTTCATCGACGATCTAGAACTTAGGCAGAGCGTACAGAAAGCGCTCAATCGTGGTGAGGCTTACCACCGCATGAGGCGCGCGATCTCGTATGTCAACACCGGCAAGTTCCGAGTGAAAACCGAAGCGGAGCAGCAAATCTGGAACGAGTGCTCGCGACTTATCGCCAACGCGATCATCTACTACAACACGCTGCTGCTATCTCGGGTATACGAGCACAAGCTTGCAGCCAATGACCAAAACGCCATCGAAATTCTCAAAGGCATTTCGCCCGTCGCGTGGCGCAATGTCAATCTGATCGGCAACTTTGACTTCATCACTGGCACTTCGCCGGTCGACATTGAGGCTCTAGCAGAGCGTTACGAAAACCCCGATTTTTGGCGTCGTTCTCTGCAGGAAGCCGACGATGATGGTCCGGCATATTAGATTAGACCGCCGCCAATTTTACCTTTTCGAGGGGTTGGGCATTAATAGCCTAAATGTCGGTCGCACCTCCGTACGCCGCGTCCTTACGCAAAAGGGCCCTCGCCCTTAACCGGGTATTGGCCACAGCGGCCCGAAAACCTCCGCTAAGGAGTTCAAGCCGAGAAACGGTCGCTGTTCCTGAGCGGGTCGGATGAACGCACCCTCGCAGGGTACCGGTCATCAACGATCCTACCCACGCCGAAAAATGGCGCGATCGCTCGATGAACCAGCACTTTCGGATTCTCTGCCGGAGTCGTCGGGCTTGCATGGCCAAGGGACAAAAACCAACGCGAATCCAATGCAGAATCGTTTCTCATTGACAGCGGAATCCGCGAGTCGTCCAATTGGCGTGTCGCCCAGAGATCTTCTACCGAAGGCATTGATCCGCTTGCCCCGGCG
>CAZMNG010000598.1:0-3642 GCA_964567505.1 uncultured Chthoniobacterales bacterium | reverse complement strand
ACACGCCTTATGCTCAATCGCCTCGCTCAGGCATGAGCCTTTTTAAACACGCTCTGACTCCCAAAGCATCTGGTTGTTTCTGACCGGTGTCATGGGTGTGTCATGGGTTTACCGCATGCCACAGAATCCCTATCGCGAAGGATGGAGGCGAATTGCGCCCGCCAACGGTGAATAGAGGGATCGATACTTGAAAGAAGGCCGACAAGGTCTTTTTGTCTAAATGCCACTCAACGCTTGGTTGTAGCGCCCATTGAAATTGCGCATCCGTGCCGGTGAAGCGTCCATAGAGATCGAGTAGCGGTCCATTTGCCAGCATGAATTCCAGCCATGGGTATTCGGCTCTCCGTTTATAAATCGACAGGTTGAGCAGGTTAATTTGCGCACTGAGCTGGGGATGGATCGTCAACCCTAGCGTTTGCGGTGGGGTCTTCGCCTTATCGCCGGGGTCCCGAAAATGCATGGAAAGAGTCACTCCCAAATCGGGTTCTTCCAATACAGCGATCGATACGCTCCGATTACACTTGGAAGGAAAATCTTCCTTCCAGAAATCCCAATCCCTTGCCACGGCGCTCGTTGACAGGTCCAGCGAAAAATATGGACGTTGCCCGCCCGGCGACTGGTTCAGGACGCTGAGCGCCTGTAGGTCGAAACCGGAATGCGCGTCGTTGTTCATTGAACAGGATGGGACCCACTTCCACCACGGTCGGCAAGATGATAGTTTATACGCATCGAAGGACTCGATACGGGGCTCGTTTGTTTCGTCGTCCGCCCGCTGCAAGGGTGTCGGCGCGTGCAACGTGCTAAGAAACGAACCCGGCAAGGATTTCCGCCGTGATGCGCCGTTGCCATTTTTGGGTTCCGACTTTGTCTGGCTTAGCCTGATACTAGAGGGCCAGTTGGCGTGGCCGTGACGGTGGGGTTTAGGGACCGCCTTAACGTTCGAAATCGAATGGCTTGCACCGCTCGCTGGCACTTTCTGCGCTAACTGAAATTCATCGTACAACGAGGCGATAGGCAGCACGCTTTCTTCTCCGGGACCCAACCGGGGAAGGAGAGAGACGATCGCAATAAAAATCGCGATATGTTTCATAGACTCGCCGCAACATCGACTCGGACAGCCAATCAAAATCTTTGCGGGCCTCTGCGCCTTTTATTCGAGCAGGCCAGCTTTCCCACCTACATATACCGCTTCTAATAGCCTCCTGGGCAGGAGGATCTGGTGAAATTAAATTTAGCCCCGATTCGGCAGGCGAGTGACGGCCTTTCTCCTACGGGCCCGGGGCCGTGCGCCGACCTTTTTTTGAAATTTGCACCAGAACCTTTCTATCATTATTATCGAACGCTTGCGCCGCAGTTGCCGAATAATTTCAGAGATATGGAGCCGCTTTTCTCGGCAGTCATCTGCGGCTGCAATGCCGGGTTATTTCGAGAGGCACTGCATGAGGTTTACATTCCGCGGATTCAGCGAGGAGAATCCTCCTTTGCAGCTAACGTTCTTGGAGCCAGAGGAGCGTCGCTATTGGTTTTAGCCCACTTCTTCGAACACGGACGCTGGGCGAAATATTTCGCAACGTGACGCTACTTTCGGATGATCGCCGCCGAGGGCGACTGGACGTCCCGTAGACCGGAGCGGTCTACAGTTTAAGTTGCAATAACTAGTAATGTGTTTCCCTCGACGAACACGATACCCGTTTGTGGAGAATACTGATCCATTACGTCGAGCAGGCACACGCTTTGAGTGACTGGAGCTCCGTCGTGCGCATTGCTGTCGATGAGACCAGCGCCCGGCGCGGGCATCGCTACGTGACCAACATCGTGGATGCCCAGAACTCCACTTTGCTTCTCATGGTAGAGGGCCGGGCTTCAGAGGCTCTCGGGCCTTTGCCAAGGCATTGATCGAGCACGGCGGCGATCCCTCCCGGATCGAGGCTATTGCCATGGATATGAGCCCGGCCTATGTCAAGGGAGCTGGTCAATACTTTCCCCGTGCCAGGATCGTTTTCGACAAGTTCCACCTGATGGTGTTTGCCGGTCAGGCTCTCGATGAAGTCCGTCGCGATCTTCTGCGTCAAGGCGCTCAGCTCAAAGGTTCGATGTGGTTCGAGAAGACGGTTCCGCCCTGACGGGGCAGAAGGGAACGTGCCTCAATTCGAAAGGTGTCGCCCGTTGAAGCCTTGTGTGTTGCCGCCACCCTGATCTCGCGCCTCTGCAGGGCGTCTTCACCTGTCCTTACTCAAATGTTTTGCTTAATCAACGGAATAAGCGGCTGCTGGTTTAGTTCGAGCAACTCGCGATATCTGGTCATCGAGTGATCCCCGATATCCACGCGGATATGACTCATGATTTCAACGAAGTCGCCGAAACTCTGCAAAGTCCTTGCTAAAAAATTCTGCCACTCGGGTGCCTGAATCGAAGGAGTTCCAGCAGAATCAAAATGGATTATTATACCCTCGTCGCTGTAATCCCAGCCTCTGAAAGGAACCCTGGGCACCGAGTCTTGTTGATTCACGAAACGCACGAGCTTGCTACCCAGAAGACGCCCATAAGTATTGCAGAAATCGTGCAGACCAATCCGTGGTTGCCCAAACGTGTAGATCGCACTGACGGGCCGAATAGCCGGCGCCATAACGGCAAAGCACGCGCCCACAAGAGCCGCCAGGGCTCCTCCCAGCGAATGTCCGGTTATCAAAAGCGGTTTGGTTTGGTCACGAGCTGTCAATCCCGAAACGATTCGACTGAGTCCGTCGGCCAGCGTATGGCCGAAGCCGGCATGAATCTCTCCAACGGCGGGAGCGGATTCAAAAATCCAATCGAAGCGGGCCGGAGTGCAGTAGAGGTCCTCCATCCAGTCCTGAGGGATTTTGGTTCCGCGAAAAACCAGCAGGAAATGATCCAGGAATTACAACTCCGTAATGTTGATCAAAACACTTGAACCGTGCATCCATTTCACCGTAGTCACCCTGACCGACACTGGTTGCCATGAGTGTGGCGAAAAAGGTCGGCTATCGATGCCGTGGCGAGCGGCAATTCTGTATGATGGTTACTCGCACAGGGTTGGCCGCACCCCCTGTCATTGAAATTGCGGCACTTTTTATTCCGGCTCTTCTTGGCTCTGGCGAGCTTGGCCTCAAGTTCTCAACGGTCCGTACTACCGGCACCTTGGTTGTATAATCAAGAATTGGCATATTCCAATAGATAATCGGCGTTGCAGGGCTGGTCGAGAGGGCACCAGCAAGCGAGGTCTTTTCCGCGCAAAGAACCGGCGGCAAAATCTTCGGGATCTGTTGCAGATTGCAGATAGGTGCAAGTACCTCCTTCGCATACACTTAACATTCAACCTGCAACCTGCGCGGTCATTGGGATGAATTCGCCGTTGCCATTCGCGCCCCGTGGTGCCAAGGCTCGGGGCATGGCTCGCCGTCACTCACCTCGTCATCGACTCTTTCGTCAACGTTGGTTCGCCGACGACATTATCATCCTGTGTACGGTGGTATTTGCGCTTTAAGCTTAGTTACCGGGATCTGGCCGAGCTGGCCCGGGAACCAGGGCGTCAGCATCGCCCCCGAGCACAGTCCTGCGCTGGGTCGTACGCTCTCGTCCCAGAGTTCGAGAAATGCTGGCAAGCCTATGAGCGGCCGGTGG
>CAZMNG010000597.1:0-3643 GCA_964567505.1 uncultured Chthoniobacterales bacterium | reverse complement strand
TATAGCGTATCATTAGAAACCTGGAACTTCAGATATGACGGACTTGCTGGGCGTCGTCCTTCAAACGTCGCAAGCATTAGCTGAGCGACTAGTTCGTGAATGTATGTGTCAAGCGCGCTTACTCGCGCAACCCATTCAGCCCGCAACAACTCGTCCAATGGCAAAATGCTGGACACGTTCTTTGCTAGGTAACCGTGCAAGGCCGATAGATGCGCGCACCGATCCCATACTGTTTCGAAGTGAGCTTTTGGCGTCACGACTGGGTCACTGCGTTAACGCAAACACATTCTCTGCGCACTCGGAAAACCTCTCAGAGAATAGGCTCATGCTGTCCTTGGTCTGTTCCCACACCGCGCCCTTTTGATTGATTTGTTCCGCCGTCAAAGCATAAACTGGGACCTGATGCTCCTGGGACAAAGCAATCAAGCTGTTGAAATCTGGAACTTCAAGCAGCGGGGTCCAGGGGTCAATCCCCGAACGCTCCTTGAAAAGTTTGGAATCGAGCATTGCAGCTTTGTCGAGCGCGGGAAAGAGTGTATCCTTCAAGCCCTGAATAAGTTGGTCAATCCAATGTTGAAATGCTTTGCTGGCTCGTTGGTTGCGCGGTCGGTATTTTTGGATCACTGCGCCAATGAAAGTGATATGCGGCTTCGGAAAAGGATAGTCAGCCTGCTTTAACGCTTCGATTTCGTATGCAGTGTTCGCCCACGTTTTCCAACGTGGGAGCGTCTTCGCAAGGGAGCTTAGCGCCATTGCTGAGAAAAAGTCTGGGTGCAGGGGCACGATGAAGTAATCACTTGTCGCAATCAGGTTTTGATTTAGAGGCCCGAGACTTGGACTCATGTCGATTAAGATAAAGTCGGCGGAGTATTTGGTAGCAGTCTTATCTAAGAGAAAACGAATAGATCCAGGAAGGTTGCGGAGAGCCAACAGCGAGCCACTCAGCTCTTGTGCAATACCAAGCGTTGTTTCGTATTCAGCAAGTCCGATGTGCCCGGGAAGGAGAAGCAAATTTTCATTTCCTGAAACTTCCGTGCACTCAACCGGCTCTATCGCGCGGGGTTGCGACTCAAATGCTGGAGCTAGCCCATCTTTAACATTATTTGCCGGGCTCCCGCTATAGAGCGAAGCGAGGTCGTCTACTCCTTTAAAACCCATAACCATGCCAGTCAGATTGCACTGAGGATCAAAGTCTGCGAGTAGAACCTTTTTGCCCTTAGTGGCCATCATCCAACCCAGATTGAACGTCGTGGTTGTCTTGCTGACGCCCCCCTTATGATTGAATAGACAAATGATCTTGGCCATTGCAAACTTTCAATCGAGAGGCCTGGTTGCTTATCCGTACTAACCCTATTGGAGGTAACTCGCGAACCTGGGGCTTGGGAACGACGGCTTGTCGATAATTTCCTTATATACACGTCTGGGACGAAACCCTCCATACTCGTGTACGTTTTGCGTATGGTTTCCATTGAGCCCGCCATTTTTAGACAAGAGTGGATCTGCAGTCGTCCATCTTTTGGGTTGTGATCGAAGGTGGGGGGTATAGGTGCAACTTGGGAGAAAAGCTTGTGAAAATTCGCTTTTTTTAGCTCAGCACCAGAGGCGGGATCTGCTGCCCTGCTAGTTTTTGGGGGCGGGCGGCCTTAGAATTTGTTGCACTCTAGTATTTTCAAGCTAAATACGAATTGCCCCGAGCTTCTTGATCATCCCCGCCGTGATCGGCTTTTCTCCCCGCAAGACCCGTCCGAGATATGGCCAATTGACGCCCAACAACTTCGCTAGTTTATTTTGACTTCCCGACAGGGCCAGAAATTCTCGCAGCTTCTGAAGCCATCTCGCATTGACCGCTGCGACGGGCTCGGTTTCTTGGCGCAGTTGGTCCGTCGCGCGCGCCAATTGGAACAGCGATTTATCTGATATTGGCAAGCCCTTGCGCAGATTCCGCAGGGTATGAGGGGATACGTCCGCAGCGCCGCACAAGGTACGATCAGAAATCTCGTAGCGCTTCTGTGTCTCGGCAACGAATACCGCCAACTCGGCCGTGCCGCGAAAAGCTGACTTTCGCTACTTTGGGCCCCCGCTGGTCCCTCAACTCATCGTGGCTTTTTGAGCGCAAGTCACGACCCGTGGTGCTCGCCTCAACTGCGTCGTTAAAGGCTACGCACCTCCTTCAGAGAAACGCTACTACCGTTGCCGGTTTTTTGCGGGCTCCCGCGCGTCTTCGGCACAATCGTTGCAATACAGGTACGGAAAGCCGCCGATGACCGAGTCTCCGCACGAGCTGCATTTGAACACTTCCAGTCTATCTCCGCAGTTCAGACACCAGGTTGGAAGCTTTTCGTTGATATCCAAGTTCAGGTGATCATAGATGACGCTTCTTTCAAAGCATTTCGGACACCGAAGCAGATCGGCAAAAGGATCCTCATACGTGCATGAGAAGCATTTGAGCTCGTGATCCGAGAACGCCACCTGCTCGCACATTGGGCAGCGCAGAACGACCTTCGAATGTTGCTTTGCGAGCTTTTTGACGTGATATTGGTACGGTGGGAAGTGAATAAGCTTGGAGAACGTATCGCTAAGAAGGAGGCTAGCAATATTGTTCGAATGGTTGAAATCGTCCTCGAAAATGAAGTGTGATACGGCGTGGATCAGCACGAAGGTCGACTCGAACTTCAAATCATAGAGGTCGCCCTCGTCGAATCGAAAATGGAGATGCATGATCTTATTACGTGATTTCTGGAACAAATCGACGATGTCCTCGAAAGCGGAAACAGTGCTTGGATGCTTCTCCGCGAGGAGCTGCTTGTATTCCTCGAAAGTCTTCGTATGCAGCTCATTGTTTGACCACTTTTCGCGTATCTGATCATCAGTGAGCTTTTCAGGCTTGGTGAGGATTGATCGGATCCCGTCGTGTTTAACCAGAAAACTCGCGATCGCCAACTCAAGCGCCATCTGCGTCAGAACGGTGACGATCGTGCCGGTCTCGTGATCGAACCCTTTATCCTTGCTGTCGTCATGGCTGGCGATCTCGTCGGCCGCGCGACGCAGAAAGATGATACTGTTGGCGCGGATGGATTCCGCGACCTTCTCCTCGAAAGACTTCCGACTCTCCATTCTCGCACCTATGGGCAGCGTCATATAGCGTTTATCTGCTTAGCATCAGGTCATGCAGCTAGTACCTTCGCAGCTTAGCCCCGGAAAGAATTTCGGCCTTTTCCATTTCCTATGCAACCCAAACGAAACGAACGCTCATTTGCAGGCAGTCATCTGTGACGTGCACACAGACACGATTCAAAATCGTTCAACTGAACCGCTCGTCGTTCAATCCACAATTGAAGCGAAGACGAACTCACAAAACACATCGGCAGCGGCGGTCACGACGTTCGAACATGGGTCGCCGGATTCTCTGCGCTCGAAGCTGCCAGTGTCTACAAAGGCCGACATCGCCTTCTACGACTCAATCAAGAAACGGATTACGACAACGGGCATCGCGACAGAGCGTAGCTCGGCCCGATCATCAACGAGAGCCGCATGCTCCAAAAGAACCGGAACGCACCGAAGGACGTGGCCGTAGGGGGGGCGCGGGATCTGAAAGTCCCCGATTAGTCCTTGGCGCGCTTTGTTTTCATAAAGGCTCGGTCCG
>CAZMNG010000596.1:2293-3643 GCA_964567505.1 uncultured Chthoniobacterales bacterium | reverse complement strand
GCCGTATCATCTCGTGCAACTGTTGTTCGGCCTTGGCCAGCACACCGGGGTTATCGAACTCCACCGCCCAATAGACTGGAATTTCCGACCAGACCAGAATGCCCATACGGTCGGCCAAACGGGTCATGCGCTCGTCGTGTGGGTAGTGCGCGAGACGTACATAGTTTCCACCCAGCTCGCGAACCCAGCCGAGCAATGTGTTCATGTCCTCATCGGTGTACGCACGGCCGGTGCGATACGGCGCCTCGGCATGAATGCAGACACCTCGCAGAAAAATCGGCGATCCATTCAGCAGAATCTGGGTGCCGCGCACTTCAACGGTTCTGAAACCCATCTCGTCTTCAAGCTCATCCTCGCCGGCATGGATGTGCACACGATACAGTCGGGGATGTTCCGGCGACCATGGCTCTAATTTGCCGGCCTCAAACTGAAATGTCGCGCGCCCATCGGCTCCCACCTTGGCTGTTTCGTTTACGTTCAGATCCGGAATGTCGACGGTTACCTGGGCTTCAGGGACAGCTCCTTCGACGTGTACCCAACCCTCGATGGCAGTCTGGCTCCCGCGCTTCAGATGCAGGTCGAAGTCGTCAATGAATTGCTCCGGTACTTCGACGAGCGAAACATCGCGGGTGAGGCCGCCATAATTCCACCAGTCCGTTTGCAGCGTCGGGATCCCGTCCGCAAGGCGGGTGTTGTCGACTGCCATCACGATAAAATTCGTGCCATCTTTGAGCAGACCAGTTACCTCGCAGTCGAACGGAGTAAATCCTCCCTCGTGCTCGCAGGCTTTCTGCCGATTCACCCACACGTAGGAACGGTAGTTTGCTGCGCCCACGTGAAAAAACACCCGCGTTGCCGGTTTGCGTTGGTACGAAAAATCCTTTTGGTACCACATCGGGCCCTCGTAGAAGAGCAGTGATTCACGCTGGGTGTTCCAATCACCCGGTACATGCAGAAGCGGCGACCTTTGAAAATCGTACTCCACGGGCTCACCGCCGGGCGCTTGTTTTCCATTCATGAAATAGCCGTCGGTGCGCAGCTTGCCGTGAAAGCTGTACAGACCGGTCCCATAGGGGTCAACGAGCGTGTGCCAATCGCCGTCGAGACTAATGCTCGGGCGCTGGTCGACAGCCGCTAAGAGCGTGATCAGTCCGACCAAAGGCGCGGGCGTGCGGTGGGTGTGAAGGTCCGTCTGCTCCATCGCCTTATTGCTGGTATGTTTGGAATTGAAACACTGACCCTTCATCGCGTCAATCGGCATTGGTGTTGAGCTGGTCAATATCGACACGTATATCTTATTCCGTCCCCTTCCGCACTGCCTTGCGCCGATGCCAATCGAAGTCCGCAGTC
>CAZMNG010000596.1:0-2193 GCA_964567505.1 uncultured Chthoniobacterales bacterium | reverse complement strand
TTATTCCGTCCCCTTCCGCACTGCCTTGCGCCGATGCCAATCGAAGTCCGCAGTCGTTTCCGCGCCGAATAAATCGTGGGCCACAGCTCTGAATTCGAGATCCGGCGCGGTAGGAACTTCGTCCCATGTCGGCAGAACTCGGTAAGGAGGCGAATCGGCCGTACCAAGAAATTTGTAGTTCGTCTCCCCTTTGGCCCGGACACCAAATGCAACGGACATCACCTTGTCCGATGTCGATTCGGCCTTGATTTCCCAACGCTCGTCGATGTCGCTGTTGCGGTTCGCTTCCAAGTGCAGCTCGCCCAAGGGCTCACTCCCAGCCTCGATCGGCTGCGGATTGCGCAACAGCAGACTCGACCATGGCGCAAGCTCAACCGTCAGCTGGTTGTCGGGGCCAGGACCGAAGATTATTCCTCTCGCTCCGGAAGCGAAGACCCGTTCCCAATTGCCCGCGGGTGAGTAGACTTTGATGTTCGCCTTGTTCGCCTCGCTCGAATTATTGAAAACGGCCAGCATTTCCTCCCGGCGCTCTCGATCAATTCGGGAAACTGCAAAGATCCCCGGTTTCTCATCCGCGTATCGCACGATTTGAATGCCTCGTTGCAGCGCCGGATTCTGTTTTCTGACCGCTAACATTTCGCGGATAGCGCGAAAAAGTGGATGATCTTCGTTGAACGCGGGTGCTGATCCATTTCCGCCGCCGATTCGCTTTTCCTTTGCATACTTGGGCACCTTTGATCCAAACATATCCTCACGCGCCGCGACGTCCCCTCCCTCGCCGGTGAACCCCTGTTCGTCGCCATAATAGATTGCAGGGATCCCTCGTGTGAAGAACAGCACAGCATGAGCCAGGATGTCCCGGGCCAAAAGCACGTCGTCCGAGACAGAGCCGGCGTCATTGGATAAAAAGTAGCCGATTCGTCCCAAATCGTGGTTTCCAAGAAAGGTGACAAGGCTGTATGCATTGACCGTCGGTGTCGTGTAAAAGCCGTCTTTGGCGAAAAATTTTGCAAGCTTCGCTGGCGGATCCGTGCCCGACGCGAATCCCCGCACAGCTTGTTGAAATCCGAAATCCAGGACGGACGGCATGCTGGCTCGATGAATGAACTCGGAAAGAAACGCAGGGTCGGGATCATACACTTCGCCAAAAATAAAAAAATCCTTGCGCCCGGATTTCTGGGAAGCTTCCCGGATCGCGGGAATAAAGCTTTGCCAGAATTCGTTGTTGACGTGCTTCACCGTGTCCAAGCGGAATCCGGAGATGTCGAAGTCCTTGATCCAATTCGTGTAAATATCGATCATGCCGTGAACAACGCGTAGCTGTTCGGTAAAGAGATCGTCGAGACCGGAGATATCTCCATACTGGGCGCTTTCGCCACCAGTCGAGGCTTCGCCGCGATTATGATAAACCGTCGGATCATTTAGCCAGTCCGGCACCTTGATCGTCCGATCTGCTTCGCTCATGAACATTGGCGGCACCGGGAAGCTGGTGTTGGCGTCGAGTTGAGGAAAATCCGCGCGGTTGATGTAATCGCGATCGTCAAATGGCTTTCCATTCGCATCGAGGTAAGGCTTGGAAAACTTGTATTGGTAAGCGTGAACCCCGTTCTTGGGCTGAATAACGTCCGCAGTGTGGTTGACCACGACGTCAAGGATGATGCCCATCGCGTGTTTTTTTGCCTCCTCGATAAGATGTTGAAGATCCTCCTTTGATCCGAAATGAGGATCAACATCCGTAAAATCCAAAATCCAGTAACCGTGGTAGCCGGCTTTGGGCGATGCGCCCTCCCCATAGTTCTGCACAGCGCGATTTCGGAAAATGGGACTCATCCAAATCGCTGTCGCCCCAAGGTCACGAAGGTAATCGAGCTTCGCAGTGACCCCCTGCAGATCGCCGCCATGGAAAAAGTCTGGGTTGGTCGGATCGTATCCATTTTCATTCGGATCGGCAGACGCAGACCGTCCAGTGTTGTTAGACGGGTCTCCGTCATTGAACCGATCAGGCAAAAGAAAATAAATGATCTCGCCCAGACGCGGCGACCGGGCACTCGGTTGAAAAAGACTATCCTCTCCGCGGCTGACCAAAGGAGCCAGGATCAGCACCAGAGTTATCAATGTCAGTTGCCAATACCAGGCAGAGTTGCCGGTTGTCAGTGTCGGCAGGAGTTGCCAGTTGTCATTGCCAATTTCAAT
>CAZMNG010000595.1:0-3650 GCA_964567505.1 uncultured Chthoniobacterales bacterium | reverse complement strand
CATCTCTGCGATCTTCTGCATCGCTTCCTGGAGGCCATGGGCGTCACGCGCCATACCGCATTTGTCCCAGACCAACAGCCCAAGATCCCGGTGAAAAGTTGTGATAGTCTTCTTTCCTTTGATCGACAGTAGCTTCTGGATTCGACTTCGGACCTCTTGCTCGGCCTCCTTGAACTCCGGTGCATCCGCAGAGACCTTCTTGCCGAGTTGCGTGGCCAGATAGTTCGCAATGGTGCTTGGGATTACGAAATATCCATCCGACAGACCTTGCATCAGAGCGCTGGCTCCGAGCCGGTTGGCTCCGTGGTCTGAAAAGTTCGCCTCGCCGAGGACGTGAAGCCCCGGGACGTTGCTCATCAAATTGTAGTCCACCCAAAGCCCGCCCATTGTATAGTGAACCGCCGGATAGATTCGCATCGGCGTCTTATAGGCGTTCTCATCGGTGATGTTTTGATACATGTCGAAAAGATTGCCGTATTTCTCCCGAATTTCAGCTTCGCCAAATCGGCGGATCGCGTCTGAAAAATCGAGGTACACACCGAAGCCACTCGGGCCGACGCCGCGGCCTTCGTCACAGACTTCTTTTGCGTTGCGGGACGCTATGTCGCGGGGAACAAGGTTACCGAAACTTGGGTATTTGCGCTCGAGAAAATAGTCGCGTTCCGATTCGGGGATCTGATCCGGTGACCGCGGGTCCCCTTTTTGTTTCGGAACCCAGACGCGGCCGTCATTCCTGAGGGATTCGGACATCAGCGTGAGTTTAGCCTGATACGTTCCGCTGACCGGAATACAGGTCGGATGGATCTGAGTAAAACAGGGATTGGCAAAGAGCGCCCCGCGTTTGTGGGCTCGCCAGGTGGCCGTGACGTTGCAACCTTTCGCGTTCGTCGAGAGGTAGAAAACGTTACCGTAACCGCCGGTCGCGAGAACCACCGTGTCTGCTGCGTGCGTACTGATTTCGCCGGTGACAAGGTCTCGAACCACGATCCCTTTGGCGTGTCCATTGACCAGGACGAGATCGAGCATTTCGGTTCGCGGAAACATTTTGACTGAGCCCGCTGCGATCTCGTGTGCGAGCGCCTGGTAGGCGCCCAGGAGGAGTTGCTGTCCGGTCTGGCCGCGTGCATAAAAGGTTCTCGAAACCTGGACACCGCCAAAAGAGCGGTTCGCCAGTAACCCGCCATATTCGCGAGCGAACGGTACACCCTGGGCCACGCACTGATCGATGATTTGGAGGCTGATCTCTGCCAATCGATGAACATTGGCCTCGCGGGAGCGGAAATCGCCTCCTTTGATCGTGTCGTAGAACAACCGGAAGACGCTGTCGCCGTCGTTCTGGTAGTTCTTGGCGGCGTTGATTCCGCCCTGGGCGGCAATACTATGCGCCCGCCTTGGTGAATCCTGGAAGCAGAAGCACTTCACGTTGTACCCGAGTTCACCCAGCGTGGCCGCCGCAGACGCACCCGCAAGGCCGCTGCCGACGATGATGACGTCGAACTTCGGGCGGTTATTCGGAGCTACCAGCTTCGATTCCCCGCGATGCTTTTCCCATTTCCTGTCGAGCGGCCCGGATGGAACCTTCGAGTCGAGAGTCGCTGCCATAACTATTATTTGATGATCCCGAGCAAAATCGTCGCGGGAATTGACACATATCCGGCAAAAACCAGCCACGCCAGTGTCCGACCCGCGGTCAAAACCGTCGCGGCGATCTTTCGATTATTGATTCCCAAGGTTTGAACGATACTCGCCATACCGTGCGAAAGATGGTTGGCCAGCAGGAATAGACCGAGCACATAAAAAAGCGAAACCAGCGGACTCTGAAAACCGAGGATCAACATCCGGTACACGTCGTGGCGTCCCAGCGAATCGCGCAGGTCATGAAATCGCGGATCGGTTGCCTCGAGCGTGAATTGGAGGAGGTGATAAATCACGAAACAGAGCACGATCAACCCGCTGACAAGCATCGTTCGCGATGCGAGCGTTGATCGCTGGTAGCTCGCAACGGCGTATTTTTGAGGTTTTGCGAGCCGGTTTTCACGGGCGAGCTGGATCGTTGCGACGATATGCGTGATGAACGCCGTGATCAACACGATCCGGATGACCCAAAGAATCGGCCCAAGATCATGCAGGAACTTTGCGTAAGTGTTGATTCTATCGGGTCCCATATAGATCTGCAGGTTCCCCAGAAGGTGCCCGAGAACGTATAGAACGAGAATCAACGCCGTGATCGCGACGACCCATTTTCGTCCAATCGACGATTGATAAAACGCGATGATTGCGTTCTTTGAGAACTTCCTGGCTGGTGCGTTGGATAAAGTCGCCACCGACATAACGAGGAGCCTATTGGAATCTGAATCCGCGTCAATACTGAGCTTCGGCTCCGGGTGTGGATTCATCGGCTATGCCTTCTGGACCTCCGGGCTCTGCGAAAGCAATTGCAGTTTTTCTTTCGATTGCTAATAATATGCCGCTCATGATGAAGCGTCCGTTTCTCCTGGTTCTTTGCCTCTTTCTGGCCGTTGCAGGCCTTGCTTACGCGCAAGACACGATCAAGGTCGGCGAGTTTGGTTCGTTGACTGGAGAGAATGCCAGTTTCGGCATTTCCCAGCATAATGGTGTTCAAATGGCTGTCGATGAGATCAATGCAGCTGGTGGCGTGCTCGGCAAAAAAATCGACCTGATCAACGACGACAATCAGACCAAACAGGGCCAATCGGCGACCATTGTGCGAAAGTTCATCTCGCAGGACCACGTGGTGGCTGTGATTGGGGAGGTGGCATCTTCGAAGAGTCTGGAAGCGGCGCCGATCTGCCAGGAGGCAAAAATTCCTCAAATCGCGACCGCAGCCACAAATCCGAAGGTGACCCAAACCGGGGACTACATTTTCCGCGTCTGTTTTACAGACGACTTTCAAGCGGTTGTCATTGCCCGGTTCGTGCTGGAGAAATTGAATCTCAAGAACATCGCGTTCATGACCGACGTGAAGCAGGACTACAGCGTTGGGTTGACGAATATCGCGAAAGATTACCTCCTCAAGCACGGGGCAACAATCGTCAAGGAGCAGAGTTACAGTTCCGGTGACAAGGATTTCCGGGCGCAACTGACAGACATCAAGTCGACCAATCCGGATGTGATCATCATCACGGGTTATTACCCGGAGGTGGCACTGATCGCCAAGCAGGCACGGCAATTCGGCATTAAAGCCACTTTTGTGGGCGGCGATGGATGGGATGGAACCTCGTTGATTCCGGTCGGCGGCAAAGCGATCGAGGGCGCGTTTTTCTCAAACCACTTCTCCGTAGAAGACAAATCGCCGCTTGTTCAGGAATTCGTGGCGAAATACAAAGCGAAATATAACGCTGTTCCGGACGCGTTCGCCGCTCTCGGTTACGACGCCGCGAAGCTGCTCGCTGATGCTATCAAGCGTGCAGGTTCAACCGACTCGGACAAACTTCGAGCTGCGATTCAGGATACGGAAGATTTTCCTGGGGTTTCGGGGAAGATCACGATCGGGAAAGACAGGAATGCGCAGAAATCCGCTGTCATTATCACGATCAAAGACGGGGCGTATAAATACGCCGAAACGATCGAGCCGCAGAGCTGAGTCGGCGGCTCGCTTCAGTGGGCGGAAGCGGATGCGTCCAGCGCGG
>CAZMNG010000594.1:0-3659 GCA_964567505.1 uncultured Chthoniobacterales bacterium | reverse complement strand
AATGAATCGCTCCGGACAAAGCTATCGCATGACTAACATCGATGCGATGGGGTATAACGCGCGAACTACGGACCCGCTCTACAAGCATATTCCATTTTATCTGACCTGGAAGAAGCAGAGCAAGGTCCCATTCGGTCTGTTCTATGACACGGTGGCTGATTGCACGTTCGATCTGGGACGCGAACTCGACAACTATCACGGGTTGTACCGCTATTTCGTCGCGGATTATGGAGATCTCGACTACTATTTCATTTCGGGAGAGACTTTGGCGGACATCGTGCGACGCTACACATGGTTGACCGGGCGCCCCGCGTTTACCCCGAAATGGGGCTTGGGCTATTCCGGTTCAACAATGACCTATACCGATTCGCCGAATGCACAGGAGCGGATGAATGAGTTTGTTGAGGGATGCGAAAAACACGACATTCTTTGCGACTCCTTCCATCTCTCTTCGGGGTACACATCAATTGATGAAAAGCGTTATGTGTTTAACTGGAATTTGACGAAATTCCCTGACCCACAAGGTTTCGTTAAACAGTATCTGGATGCGGGTTTACGGCTGTGCGCCAACATAAAACCGTGCCTGCTGCGCGATCACCCGCGCTTTAATGAGGTAGCGGCGAGAGGTCTTCTGATCCGGGATGAGGATGGCGAGCCGACCATGGTACAATTCTGGGACGAACTGGGCGCCTATCTCGATTTCACCAATCCAAGCACGGTGGAATGGTGGAAAGCACGGGTGACCGAGTCTTTATTGAAACTGGGAGTAGCTGCAACCTGGAACGACAACAATGAGTTCGAAATATGGAGCCCCAAGCCTCAGATTTACGGTTTTGGCGAAGCCAGACGGGCCGTTGAAGCCAAGACGCTGCAGACTCTGTTGATGATGCGAGCCTCGTGGGAGGCTCAGCGCGAATTTGCACCCGAAACTCGACCTTTTCTAATCACTCGATCAGGCACAGTCGGTATGCACCGTTATGTACAGACTTGGTCTGGCGACAACTATACTTCATGGGATACGCTGCGGTACAACATCAAGATGGGCATTGGCTTGGCACTCTCGGGAATTTCGAACGTGGGCCACGATATCGGTGGATTCTCAGGACCCGCTCCAAATGCCGAACTCTTCTTACGCTGGGTGCAGTTCGGGATTTTTATGCCGCGGTTCAGCATTCACTCATGGAACGACGATAAATCGGTCAATGAGCCATGGATGTATCCTGAGATTACTCCGTATATTCGTGATCTGATCAGGTTCCGGTATCGGCTTATACCGTATCTTTACGACCTTCTGTGGCGCTCGCACCGCGACTGCACACCGATTATCCGCCCGACCTTTTACGACTTTCCGGACGACGAACGTTGCTATGTTGAAAACGACGATATGATGCTAGGAGAGAACTTGCTGGTCGCGGCGGTCGTAGAACCGGGTAAGCGCGCACGAACCGTCTATTTGCCCGCAGGCGGCGGCTGGTACGATTTCTGGAGCGGCGACTACTACCATGGCGGCCAGGAAATCGTGTTGCCTGCGCCGTGGGATCGCCCGCCGCTCCTGGCTGGAGAAGGTTGCGCGATTCCGTTGAACGTAGCCGAACAGCATTTTCTGAAGCGGGCCGATCGACGCGGATTTTGTATATTCCCCCCCAGATGCGACGGGCAATTCGAATGTAGCTGTTTTGAGGATGACGGTGAAAGTGAAGGCTACCGACAGGGGCATTATTGGACATGGCGGTTACAGATTACAGCGTCCCGATCTGACGTGCTCGTGAAGATAGAACGCGAAGGCGAAGGCTATTCACAATCCGGTCAGGTCAATTTGCTTTTTCCCCGGCAGGAGACGCGCCGCATCGAAGTGCGCGGCGGCTCAGTTGTCTCAGATGCTTCGGGCGCAGTGAATCGTGAACTTTTGGTACGGAAATAGAGGGACAGGTCAGCTAGTCCGGGAAACTAGACGCAAATCACGTTGGATAGGGAGTCACGGGTTTTTCATGAGAACTCAGCGGTGAGGTCGCGAGATCTGGGTAAGCCTCCAGCTCAGGCCCTGCGTCGGTCTACTTTTTGACGGCTCCGCGCCGTTGGTTTGTGCTCAATCGGCGGCGTCGGCTTGTGCTCGACCCGTCGCGTCGGTGCGTGATGAGAGATTGGTTTTTCACCCACGTTGTGTCGATTGTGGATGCGACGAGTGGACGAGGGATGCTCTGTATGGCGCACCTGCAAAATTGGCGTCGGCGTGGGATTTGGTGTTGGCAGTGGCGTAGGATTTGGGTTGGGCGTAGCATTTGGGTTGGGCGTAGGATTTGGGTTGGGCGTAGGATTTGGGTTGGGCGTGGGATTTGGGTTGGGCGTGGGATTTGGGTTGGGCGTGGGGTTGGGTGTTGGCAATGGCCGTGTCGGCGGGTAAGGCGGAGTCGGTGTCGGCCTAACAGGAGGAGGAACCCGAGGTGGGCGCGGCGTGCCTCGCGGAGTAGGCACCCGGTGAGGAGGTGTGGGCCAACGGTGATAGTGATGCCACGGTGGCGGCCATAAAGTGGGCGGACAGAACCAGCCTCCACCAATCCAAACAAAGCCGCCGACATCGCCGGAATTGAAAACCGGGGCATCAGGCCCACCTGGAGGATCTGCCGTGACCCCGACAGGGATCGCGAGAAAGCCAGCGAGACGTCCATCGAAGGTCGTGCCGAATCCTACGATCCATCCTTGGTTGTTGATGCCATCCGCAACGTCCAACGCCGAAAAGCCAGCCTGCCTCATGTTAATGGCTGCCTTCGTGAGATCAAACATCTGGCCGTTTGCATAAACGAACGCTCGCTTCTGAGTGTCGCTGTCACTTTCGCCGACAATCTGTCCGCCATCGTTTATCGCGCGAGCATAACTGCTCTTGGTAAATCCGCTGAGTGTGCCAAGATCTTGCATCGCACTGCCATTTAAAACAAAGGCGCGCGTGGTCCCATCGCCGGCCTCGCTGTCGCCTACGACAATCCCGGTCTGATTGATCCCAAAAGCCTCGCTGTTTCGACCACCTAAGGTCCCAAGATCTGTCAAATGGTCGGAAGAGAACAGAAACGCGTGCGTCGAGCCGTCGTCCGTGTCGTAGCGCCCGACGATCTGGCCGCCGGCGTTAATCCCGTACGCAGTCTTGAGCGTGTCGGAGTTTTTAACCGAGATACCCAGGTCTCTTACCCCGGTGTCAGTAAAGAGCGCTGGTCGATGGGGGTCGCCCTCCGCGTCGCTGTCACCGACCACTTGGCCGGAGCCATTAATAGCGAAGGCCTCGCTTTGGCTACCGCCCGCGAGAGTTCCGAGCGATACCATACCCTGGCTTTGGGTACACAGCCGCGCCAAGCCAACCTACGCCATTAAGTGTACGATTTACTCCCTCGGTGATGGAATCCCCAAACGCGCACACCACCGCGGTGTCCGGCTCGGCTTGGGCTTCAACGGCGTCCAATAAGAACCAGGACGTGGTAATGAAAGGAAACGCCGCGTCATTCTTATCACTCGTATGGTCGCCCCTGCGAGGTGCGGTCAAGTAAGAAGTGTAGAACGCATCGCAATGCCGGGTGAGCGGGCCGCTAGTAGTTCCTTGCAAAAATAAGCGAGATATACGCACTGATTGAAACCGGTAATATACCAGCTTGTGGTTCGCTATTTCGGCAACG
>CAZMNG010000593.1:0-3662 GCA_964567505.1 uncultured Chthoniobacterales bacterium | reverse complement strand
TAGGGCCGCGGCGTCCAACGACGACATCGACGTCCCCGGGCTGCGGAGTTGGCCGAAGGCTTTCAATCAAGATCTGCAGGTCGGCCGGATCTCCCGGCTGCAGAATATAGGTGTCGAGGCCTTCAATAGTTAGAACATAACAGAGCTGACGCGCCAAATAACGGTTCTCGGGCTTTGACAGAACGGATTGCAGAGCTTGTCGGTCGGTTAACCCAGCCGTTTCGGCTCGGGCAGTGGCCTGTGCATATTCCTTTTCGGCCGACAAACGCGGGAAACGCGGCTCGATTCGGCCCAGCGCATATACGTACGCAGATGTGGCCATGGTAGCGCTCGCTGCACTAAGCTGCGTTGAAACCCCGCAAGTCGGACACGGCAGGGGAACTGGTGAGCCTGGTGCGGGTATCGCAGGAGAGGCTCCTGGTACCAGCACGTTGCTCGCGCTGGCGGACACGGCTTCCAGTGGTTCATTTGATTTTGGTTGTTCCATAAGATTTCGCCTCGTCGAAGATTCGGTTCTCTCGTCCAGTTGCTATCGCGTGAAACGTATCCAGCGGTTGAGCGCAGCCGCTCGTTTTTCGCACCCGGCGCACGGCTTGATGCCCATCGCGTACGTGACTCGTTTGATAACATCGCCGAGACCTATCTCTTCCTCTTTGATGAAGCCGGGGAGGCGAACGCGATGAGGTTGGCGTTCAGTTTTATCTGCTGGTTCTTTCTTCTCTTGGGTGCTCATAGTTTCGTTAATTCGGTCTACAGTTTACGGTTTCTCCTCTGCTGAGCATGAACTGGTGAGCCGCCCACGCGTCTAGCAGAGGTGGTACGATTGCCGTGCGGCTCAGTCTTCCCGTTTTTCGCACCGCCAGTAACAGCTCGGTAGCGAATGCAGTCGGGAATTCGGACCAGAGCAAAGCCACGGTTCCGGTAACAAAGGGAGCGGCGGCACTGGTTCCGCCGAATGTGACCGGCGCACCTTTGGGTGCGAGGCTGGTGATATTATCACCGGGACCGAGGATGCCTCGCCTACCAATGGCCCCCCCCAGGTTTGTCTGGCTAATTGGTCTCCCTTGCCGATCACAGCCTGCAACTGGGATTACCCATGGGTGGCGGGTAATAACAGAGCTGCCGACAACTCCTTGGTTACCCACTGCGGCGACTACTATTGTGCCGCGCTGTGCCGCGTCGTCGAGCGCGGATTGCAATTCACGTTCACCCTTGGCCGATGACTGGACCAATGCGGCGCTCAGGTTCAGGATCCGGGCTCCGGCGTCAACGGTTTCGACGATGGCTGAAGCCAGTCGCTGGGGAGATGCATTCGGCATCTGTCCGTTTGTAGAAGTCGTCTCTCGAAAAATCGGCCGCACCACCAAACTGCACCCCGGGCAGATCGCTGGGGCAACTGAGCCTCTTTTTGCTGATAGTATCGCTGCAACGAACGTCCCGTGCTGACAAGCAGCGCTGCTCGATAGAGCGCAAGTACCCGCAAACGCCCCGGGCACTTCCCGTATGTTTTCTGTTGTGAGGTCGGGATGCTCGAGAGCGACCGGGCCGTCTATTAGTCCGATCTTGATCTCAGGTCTGCCACGGGTCCGCTCCAGCAAGGGAGTCAATCTGACCAAATGTAAATAGTCGCTGATGCCCGATCCATTCTCTAGCGTTTCAAGACTTCCATGAGCACGGATTGGCATAACCATCACCAGGAAAGCGTTCGTAGATCAGTAATTAATCAAACATTAATCTCTGCCACAGCTCCGTACTCGGGCACCTGAAGCCCGAACTTTGACCTCTCCGTTATTCCGACAGAGCGGTCAGGAACAGAATCTATGATCGAGCGATACCCTAAACCGAGCGGCGCCTAAGAATACTAGCGTCAGGGGGAGAAGGAATCCACGAACAATGTTCGTTTCGAAAATGTTGAGGTTATCTATCACGAGGCTTCTTTAATGCAATGCAAATAGCAAGGCGTCAGCGGAAGTCACGTGAGGACGGGACCCGATTGCCTGGAAGGCTAAAGCGTAGGATCCACACGGGTGGGATCTTAAAAGGGGGCACTTGGCCGGCTTCAATAACGAATTCTCTCCATGTCCTCCAAAAGCCCCTTTTGGCCGCGGCGGTCCGTTGAGCGCTAGAACGGCATTATTGTCGTGCGCAGCCGTGGTAGCCACAATAGCATTGCCCGAATTGCTCTGGGCTACTACCGCATTTCCGCCTGCAGTGTTTATCCCCTTGAGACCGGGAGCACCTGCGATTGCAGAATCGCCTTCATATGGAACACTCATCTGGCTATTCCTGTCGTTTGATTAGGGCTCAATGAAGAAACACGCTCCTTGGCTTTCGGACCGAAGAGGGCGGAGCATGAAAAGTCGATTTCCAGAGTCGACGGAAGTGGCGAGGATCAGCAAATCCGGCGCTCTCGGCAATCGACTCGAGTGGCAATTGCGAATCGCGCAAAAGCGATCCGGCAAACTCAAGTTTAAGCCGTTGCTGATACTGGAGCGGCGTAAGCCCGGTCGCGGTCTTAAAGGCGCGTACCAGATTGCGCGAACTCATGTTGGCGAGCTTAGCCAAACGCGGCAAGCGGACGGACTCGGCAAAATGCGTGCTCAGCCAATCTTGGACTCGATGCACACTCGGGTGCAGGTGATCCCGGAAAGAGAGATAAATACTCGTTTGATCGTGACCGCCATCTCTCCGCAGAAAAACTACGAGGTCACGCGCAACCTTTGCAGTCAGAGTCGGACCGTAATGAGACTCGATAATGGACAACGCCATGTCGATGCCTGACGCGATGCCGGCGCTAGTAGTGATCCTTCCATCATGCACATAGAGCGCGGTAGTGGCGACGCGCGCATCTGGATACCGAAGTTGCAGTTCGTCCGTTAGCGACCAATGTGTCGTGCATCGGCGGTTACTGAGAAAGCCTGCTTCGCCCAACGCAAATGCACCGGAACAGACTGACGCCAGATACGTTCCCGCTTTATATGTCTCTTGTAACCAAGTCCGTATCTTTGCTGGGAGGATTCGGTTGTATTCTATCTGCTTCGCACGCTGACCCGGGATCACGACCAGGTCACTAGGGCCGAGCGTTGGCAATTCCGTTTCCGTCTTGAACACTAACCCCTGTGCACTCTGCGTTTCGTCAGAGCATGCGCAAAAGTACAATTTGTAGGTGGCTCCGCAGTCTGATGCGGAATCGAATGCCTGAGCGGGACCCGCCAGGTCCAGGATGTGAACCCTCGGAAGAAGTAAGAAGACGACTCGCCGCGAAACCGGATTGGCCATATATATGGGCTACGCGCTTCCTTGACAACGACTCCCGCGGAGAGAATCAAACTCAAATAGGTGCTGCCAATCGATCAATAGTAGCACAGAATAAAACATCGTAGTAAATATTACTGTCTAAAGGCCAATATGGAATATCCACTGTTAATATAAGGGAAACTCGCGAGATTTGCCAGGGGCTGATCAGCCAATTATCGGACGGTTTAGGACAAGAGTGATTTAAATCAGCTTCCCCCCAAATTCGGCCGCCACGAAGAGCTTCCGCTCGCGGTCGGCCGCAAAGGCGAAGCAAGCATTGATATCCTCCCGGGTAAGCTCTGGAAAATCCTCTAGAATTTGATCCTCCGTCATACCTCCGGCCAAGTACTCAAAAACATCCTGCA
>CAZMNG010000592.1:0-3664 GCA_964567505.1 uncultured Chthoniobacterales bacterium | reverse complement strand
CTTTGGCTTCGATGCCTTCCGCTTCGGCAAAGGCACGAATAAGAGCCTCACCGTCCCCTATGGCGATCGGACCGCCATAGGCCGTACCTTCGCGCGGCTCGCTGCCGTCCAGCGTATACCGAATTGAGCCCTTGGGTGCGACAAAGAGCTCGACGCTTCGCTTGCCATCTTTCTCGGAGAGACGGTTGCGCAGAGCTAAGTTGTTCGACCAAGTCACCGGATCACCGGTTTCGTATTGACCGGATGGATCGCATACCAGAAAGTTCACGCGCAGCGCGCTCGTTGTAAATGCTTGGTCCTTAAGCTGCGGAGATGCTTCTGAGACGGGCGCATCTTCGGCATAGTGGATACGAGGCGCTGGGCCCGCGTTCTGCGGGTTGACGCGGAGGCGCACCTTGCCTTCGTCATCGGGCTCGGACTCAGCGATCACTTGAATAGAGGTGCGCTTCTTTTTCGGGCTCTTTGTGACATAGCCGTTACCAAGATCTTCCCAAAGGGCTCTGTTGCACGCGAGTGATTTGAGCATGTCCAGTCCCTTGGGCGGCAGCCATGGCATACCAGCTTGTTCCGCATAGCGGTCGGCTACGTCAGACCAACGGGCATCGTTCTGATTTTCGGGCCAAAGCAAGTCCTGCGCCTTGTCGCGGATTGCTTCGAACTCTTTCTCGACATCGAGGTAAAGCTTCAACGGGTCGGAGGTAAGCGTCTTCTCAATTTGCTCCTCGCCGTTGAAGGGCTTGGTCGAGTCGCGGATCGTATCAAGCGCCTTAGAGGCCAGCTGGGCTGGCTTCCCGGCGCGTTGGATAGGGAAAAGAACCTTGTCGAACAGGTTGAGGATCGTGGAATTGAAGTCTTGCTCGTAGGTTTGTTGCTTCCGTTCCAAATCGTCGCGCTGAGTGTGCCCCTTAGGGATGCGACCGTCAGCCTTTTGGCCGGCAAAGAGCTGGCGAGCGGCTTTCTCCACGCTCCCCATCGCCGTCTTATCGCCGGTGAGGACGCAAAGGTTATTTTTCTGGCTCAAACCGTCGAAGAATTTCTGAACCTCATCCGGCGGGATCTTTGAGTCTGGACTCACAACGAGCAGCACGCGCCCCTTGCGCACACGGTCGGCCACTTCTTCTAGCCTGGGCAGGGGCAGGACGTCTTCATATCCGGTCTTGCGTGACGGTTTAAACATTTCCCGCAGGCGGTGCCGGATCAAATCATCGACTTGGTTCTCTGGCGCGTCGTGTGCCAGGCTCTGCAAGAGCTTGGTAAGGTTCTCCTGACGGTCAAAATAATAGCGACCCTCCGGAGTGTGATGCACGTACCAAGCGACCTTTTCTAGGTCCTCGAAAGCGGCGAGGAACTCGGATGGTTCGCGCAGGGGCGAGACGAGACACTCAACCATTTCCTCGCGGGTGAGCCCCTTCACTGCATTGATGGCGGTTGAAAGACTTGCGGTGAGCAACAGGGCACCGATCTGAGTTGCCGCCTCTTTACCTGTCTGCAAGTCGATGATTTGGGCATGCGCGGACTGCTGCGCGTCCCACAGATCTTTTGCGATAACGTCGCGCATGCCGGAGATTTCGGTCAGTTTGTCGCGGACCTCGGCAATGCTGAGGTCGAAGTGCTGAGGGCCGATGAGGAAAACATCGTTCGCCTGACGATCCCAAACCGACCGAAGCAGCCGTGAAACCAGCTCGATCAGCCCACGAGTCTGCTTGAACTGTTCATTCTCCTTGAAGAGCGCAATCACGTTCTTTAGTCGCGGATGAAACGGATATGTTGCGGCGATTTCATCGGCGATTGCCTCGGCACCGCGATTTGCAGTCTTCGATTTCGCAGCTTCTTCCAGCTTGCGACCGAAAGCATCGGCGATATCGCCGATCTCGGCCTTGTCGGGAAGCGACTTGAAGAGGCGTTTGCGGAGGATGTCATAGATCTCGTTAGCGGCAAGATCCACCGGCGTGATGCTGCGTTCCTGCCGGCCGAGTTCGGAGCGCGCATCCTCAAGTGCGCGGTAAATGAGCTTTGCCCCGGTGTCGTAAGCGGCTGCGAGGTCGGAAACTACGATGCAGACGTTCTTCTTCTTTCCAGCCGCCGTCAGCAGATTGGCAAAGGCGCGGGTGGCGATGTCGGCAACCGTGCCATTGCCGACCTTCTGGGTGTCGAGATATTGAAAGTATGGCGGCATCTCATCGAGCAGAATGAGGATGGGTTGGTCGCCGTCGAATAATTTCAGCCAGTCTTTTTCGTCCGGAGCCTTGGGGCCGCTTGTCCAGAACATCCGAAACTGGTCGCCTTTGCCGATCTGGTTTGCGATCTCGCCCCAGAAAAAATGGTCTGGATTGTTGCGGCCATTAAAGGCGGCGATATTGGTACTCGTGAAGGCTGATGCGTGGGGCATTCCCGCGCAGTATCTATTGCGAAGCTCCGGATGTTTGGCGAGTAAGCCGAATCCGACCAGCAAGTGGGTCTTGCCGCCGCCCATAGCCTGTTTTAGGTGGAAAGTTGCTTGGGAGGAAGCACCCGCCAACCTCGCGATTCCCTCGCTTATGAGATCTTGCATGCCCTGAGTAATGTGCGTCTTGTCGAAGAAAGCAGCACCGTTGCCCTCCGCGTTGATCAGTTCATCGAGCTGCTCAATTTGATCGCTGAGCTTGATCGACAGAGCATTTGGCTGGAGCTGGCACGCATCACGAACGGTTTTCATGTTTCCTTCCTTATAATTGCACTTTCTGGATCGGGGTCAGCTCCGCGCCATGCCGCCGAGGACGGAAGGTGATGGTCACCTCGACATCCTCGTCGAGCTTGCCAAGAATCACGATCATCCGGTCGAGCGTGAACCGGCTGAGCTGGGTGTTGCGGATGCGCGAGAATTCGGAGTGCGAAACGCCCGTGAGCTTCTCGGCATCGCGTATCGAAAGCTTGCGATCGTCGAGAATGTCGATGATCTTCGCCGCGATAACGGCGCGAGCCTGTTCCAGCCCTGCGTCCGGGCGTTCAAAGTCGCGATAGGCGTTGCCGCTTCCGCGCACGAGTTTCTTGTCGTCATTTTTCATTAAGCGTACGGTGACAAATATGTCACCGTGTTGCAAGCCTTTTGTTAAAACTATGAGTAATTGTCACTCATCATGACGAAGACGCGGCGCAGCTCCGGGCGGCTACCCTGGCCCTGCCCTACGGGTCGGGTACTACGCGCAAGCGCGCGCGGACGGGCTGCGTCGCGTCGAACAAAGGGCTGGGCGATCACCAAATTTGGTTCTCGTGGGGGGCTAATTCCTCGTCACGCGCTTTTTTTTCTTCAGGGGTTAAATTCCAACAAAGGTACGTAAAGTCCCACAGAAATGGCTTTAGATCTTGGAGTTGGCTACATCCATACTGTGCGCTGCCCAGCGCATGAATCAGGAGGGTTGAAGTCCCTCCGGCGCGCGGATGAGGGGCGCTGTATCCAAAGGCGGGGGTGTGACTCGCCGGCCAGCGAGTTTACTCGTTGGAGGACAGGGTGTCCGGAGTGATCCGGAACGGGTGGCGCCGTGGGAGCTGCAGAATGGACCGAAAGCCTTTGCCTACCGGCACTTGCCAACATTCCTGTGGGACTTTACGTACCTTTGTTGGAATTTAACCAACAAAGACTGGTCGCATCGACAGTTCCTGCCTATCGTCACATATGTTGGTGCGT
>CAZMNG010000591.1:0-3664 GCA_964567505.1 uncultured Chthoniobacterales bacterium | reverse complement strand
GAATGCCGCGTGCGCAACCGCAGCGAGCGCTTTGCGAGCTACCCATTCGGTCATTGGGACGTGCGAAGCGGCCCACTCTTGAAAATCCGGTTGAACAGTCCGAGCCCAGAATTCTTTTGCAATCTCCTCACCGTATATCGAGGCCACGATGCAACGCGCGAGCGGTTTTTCGATCTCTGTCGCACACCACCCAAGAAAGAGATCAACCAGGTAAAAGTCGTGAAAGATACAGACTCCGGTATAGCGATCAATCAACTTGAGAACACCAAAGTGATACTCCCAGTGGTCACCGACGTTATAAACGATCAGATCGTAGGCATCGGCAACCTCGGGATCAGTCTCGAATAGAGACCAGTGCAGCAGTTCGATCCCTTTGGGGAGACGACGGTGCTCGATCAGGGGCTGCTTGTCAGAGGAAAACAGCGTAATCGAGTGACCCCGGGCAGCCAAGGCAGGGACCACTAAAGAACTAAATTTCGCGATAGCCGAGCCTTGTTGGTACGGAGTAAACCACGCAATATTCATGACAGCAGCTTCTCGATCGTGTTCGGCCACGTCACTGCAAACGAATCCCATCGACGACGCGCTGCGCGTCCCATTTGTGCGCTGCGAGCAGCATCAGAGCAGAGTAGATCGATTGCTTCGGCTATGCTTTTTGCGTCAGGAGAGGCCACGCAGCCTGTCTCTCCGTTAAGGACAAGCTGGAGGACCCCGCCAGAGTCCGTTAGCGTAATAACAGGTTTGGATGCCGACGCAGCTTCCATTGTAACATACGCTACGGAGTCCTCGTCCACTGGCAGATAGGCACATGCTCTGGCGTGGTTGACGTAATCAGCAATCTTCGCCAGGGGATGGTAACCGAGATCGAGCGCTACGCGGTCCTCAAGCTTAAGGCGCCTAACCATCTCTTGAAGCCTGTTAGCGTCGTCAGGCGTATCCGGCGGTCCGGCAACAATCAGCTTCGCGCCGGATTTCGTCGCCGCCATCGCCTCCACCAGCAGGTGTTGGCGCTTACCAGGATTGATCCTGCCGCCGGCAAAAAGGTAGCCGCTATCGCCACCATTAGAGAACAATTCCGGGTAATTCAGAGGCTGCATCAGTACTGATGCCTCAACGCCGTTATAGCGTTTCAGCCGGTCCTGAGTGGTCTTGGAGATGGTAAAGATACTCTGGCACCCGGAAAAGACCTCTGCATCAGCGCGGCGAATCAATTCACAAATCTTTTCTCCTGCGGGTGTTTCAGGAATGTTCGATTCAGCCCGATCGCGCAGGTCGTAAGCCTGCCGATACTGATGCAGTACCCACAAGACCTTGGTGTGGTGCGGAATAAGGTAGGCCGGAAACTTCAAACCGATCACCCTGTCGACATTGGAGAGTTGCAGAGTGCGGTTGAGAAAGATCTCGTCGGCCAGCCGCTCGAATGGCTCCCACGAAAAGGGTACGCGCAAGACTTCAGCGATTACGCCGGGGGTCGAATTCAAGCGCGCACACAAATGGCCGGCTAATTCTTCGGCCCCCCCTCGCACGAAGGGAGCCATGTTATTCAGAATCAAGACGTTCAAGCGAGAAGACTATCGATCACATTATCCCAGTTGATATGCAACTTTTCGACGGTCTCAGCGGCTTTGCTGCCGAGCGCTTTGACCAGTTCCCGGTCGCTATAGAGCCGGTCAAGCGCTTCGGCAACTGCTTTTGGGTCCGGATCGCACACCAGTCCGTTGTGCTCATGGGTAACCAATTCAAGCACGCCGCCGGCGTCCGTCGTGGTAATTACAGGCTTTTGGCTATGGGCGGCTTCCAGCGAGGGATAGCCGTAGGAGTCCTCATCCAGGGGGAAGTATGCCACGGCAAGCGAGCGCCCAATGATGTCGCGCTTTTCTTCTTCAGAGATCCACCGGTTCTCAATGGAAACTCGATCGGCAATGCCAAGCTTTGACGCCAAACGCAAGAGCTCTTTACTGTAGAGTCCGCCGGGGACTGCGCCGCAAATTCGTGCCGTGACCGCCGTCTTTACTTGCGCCATGGCCTCCACCAAAAGATGCTGGCGCTTGTACCGACCTAGGCGAGAGACGTAGACGACCTCATCGCCGTAACCCCGGTTGCAGTAAGCCGTCGGATCGAGCAGAGGCGGATACAGGACGGCGCTGTCCACATCGTTAAACTTTTTCAGCCTTTTCTGAACAACGCGGGAATTTGCGAAAATAGCGTGCGCCTCATTTAAGGCGACCCGGTCGGCTTGAAAGATGGCACGTCGCAGCGCCTTGTAGTAAGGAGTATGACGCGGCGCTCCATCGGTATCCCAGAGATCGTAGAAGCCGCGCAGATGATGGATGAACCAAAGGACCTTATTGGGATGCTGGAGCAGATGGGCCGGAGGACGGAAACAGATAACCCGATCCGCGCCGTCGATCTTGACCAAACGAAAAGCTGTCATCTGCCACAGCAGATCTTTGGGAGCATCCGAAAAAGGGAGGTAGACGCGTTCAACCTGATGGCCCCGTTCTCGCAGCTTCTCCGCCAGCCATTCGACAATGAACTTGCCGCCCCCATTGACGAACGGCACGTATGAGGAAAACAACACTAGGCGCATAAGCTCAGGCGAACACTTCGGAGAGCTGCATCGAGTTGCTCACTGACGTACGCAACGTCTGCCTCAGTGAGAAGCTCGTGAGTCGGGAGAGTCAGCCCGCGCGTCGAAATTTGAGTTGCCTTAGGATACCGTGTCGGGTCTTCTTCGTAAGGCGGAAGCAGATGCATTGGATAAAAGACCGGGCGAGTCTCCACCCCACGACTCTCAAGAAATTCGCCTACCTCATCGCGCGTTTCAGCGCTGCACTCGGGCAACAGAACCGTATACATCCAGTAGACGTGTTCGGCGTAGTCTTTCTGCACCGGCAGCACTAAGCCGGGGATCTGCGAGAGCTCGCTTGAGTACCAGGAAGCCAGCCGCTTACGATGCGCCAATGCTTCGTCAACACGTTCGAGCTGAGCACATCCAATTGCTGCGGCGATATTCGTCATGCGGTAGTTGTAGCCAATCACCGGATGCCAATAGCGACGGTTCGGGTCCATTCCCTGCCCGCGATACAGCCGGAGCTTTGCTGCAAGTTCGTCATCGTCGGTGGTGACCATGCCGCCCTCGCCCGTCGTCACAATTTTGTTTCCGTAGAAGCTGAAAGTTGCACACGTTCCGATCGAGCCAACCGTCCTGGCCTGGTACTTCGCTCCGTGCGCCTCTGCCGCGTCTTCTATTACGTGAAGATTATACATCTTCGCCAGCTCAAGGATCGGATCCATGTCTGCCGGATGACCATACAGGTGGACCGGGATGATCGCGCGCGTTCGCGCGGTTATCTTGCTCTCGATAGCTCGAACATCAATGTTGAGGGTTTCTTCATCGCAATCGACAAGAACAGGCGTCGCACCGCAATAGCGAACGGCGTTCGCAGTCGCGACAAACGTCAGCGTCGGGACAATCACCTCGTCACCAGGTCCGATCCCCAAAGCGACCAACGCAAGATGAATCGCTGTTGTGCCGTTGTTCGTTGTAATCGCGTGCTTCACTCCACAGAACTCAGCGAAAGTTTCTTCAAATCGGGAAAGATATTTGCCGATCGAAGAGATCCAGCTTGAGTCCAGACAGTCCGCCACGTAGCGTTTCTCG
>CAZMNG010000590.1:0-3666 GCA_964567505.1 uncultured Chthoniobacterales bacterium | reverse complement strand
GCTGGGCAAGGAGCACCCGAACACACTGACGTCGATGAACAACCTGGCCCAGACGCTGTACGCACTAGGCGATCTGGCTGGAGCACGCAAGCTCCAGGAGCAGGTGCTCGAGGCCAGGGCTCGGCTGCTGGGCAAGGAGCACCCGAACACACTGACGTCGATGAACAACCTGGCCCAGACGTTGTACGCACAAGGAGATCCGGCCGGGGCACGCAAGCTCCAGGAGCAGGTGCTCGAGCCCATGACTCGGCTGCTGGGTAAGGAGCACCCGAACACACTGACGTCGATGCTCAACTTGGCCCAGATTCTGCAAGCGGAAGGAGATTTGGCCGGGTCCGAGCGGCTCTACCGACTGGCGCTGGGAGGTCGCAAACGCGTGCTCGGGGCTGACCAACCGGACACGCTCACCGAGCCTTAATAACCTGGCAGAGCTTTACGGTGCCAAGGGCCAATACGCAAACGCCAAGCCCTTTTTTCGAGCGGAAGCTGGCGATCACGGAAAAGGCTTTTGGCCCTGAGCGTCCTGATGTCGCGACATCATCGCCGATGTCCAAGGCCATGCCCGTGACGTCCATCCACGACTGTTTACGCCTGATACAGCATATATCCCGGGCTCCATTGACTTTGGGCGAGTTCTTGCCGGAGCGCTTCAGGTGCGCGCGCAGAAGCCAATCCCTCTTCTTGTGCTTTTAGCGCGACCCCATAAGCGATCTCGAGCGCGACTTCCCGGATGGTTCTAACACTTGGCAACAGGGACGCAGCCGGATTCCGTAGCGCTGGAGATTGATCACCAAGGGCTTTTGCTCCAGCGAGCATCATTTTGTCGGTGACTCTCCGTGCCTTTGCGACGAGCAATCCAAGACCGACGGCCGGAAAGATAAAAACATTGTTGCATTGAGCGATCTCGATGCTTATTCCGCCGTATTTCACTGGCGGAAACGGTGATCCTGTGGCAACAAGCGCCCGACCTTCCGTCCATGCCAGGAGGTCCGCAGGTTCGGCCTCCGAACGGCTTGTGGGATTCGATAAAGGAAAGATGATTGGTCGCTCGGTCTTTCCGGCCATGTTACGAACAATCGGCTCGGAGAAGATACCTTTAACAGTCGATAAACCAATCAACACAGTCGCGTCGACCTTGTTTATTACCTCTGCCAAGCCGACCTGACCGTGCGGATTACGGGGCCAATCCGCAATTTCGTCGCGAGCTCTGGCATAAATTTTTTGCTCATCCGAAAGGTCTCGCCGATCGCTGCCCAGCAACCCATCTTTATCGACGATCCAAAACCGAGCGCGTGCTTCCTTTTCTGAAAGGCCCTCTTCAACCATGGCAATGCGAAGGTAGTCTGCTACGCCGATTGCGGCCGAGCCGGCACCTACGAAAACTATGTGATGTTCTTTCATGCCTTTTCGCGCGACTTTGGACGCGCCAGCGACGGCCCCCAAAACCACTGCGGCAGTTCCCTGGACGTCATCATTAAATGTTAGAAGCTCGTTCTGATAACGCACCAACAACGGACGGGCATTTGCCGTCGCAAAATCTTCCCACTGAAGACAGGTATCGGGTAGCTCCTGTTTTACTGCCTGCACGAAGCGGTCCACGAAATCGAGATACTCCTGTCCTCTGACTCGCTCGTGACGCCAACCGAGATATTCCGGATCCTCCAACCGTTCCTGATTATTCGTGCCAACATCCAGAACGATCGGCAGCGTTCTGGACGGATGAATTCCACCAATCAGGGAGTACAATGAAAGCTTGCCGATCGGAATTCCCAATCCGCCGAAACCTTGATCGCCAAGTCCAAGGATGCGCTCACCATCAGTAACAACAATAACGTCTACCTCCGAGTTGGGACGATTGCGCAAGACTTCCTTGATCGAGTCGCGCAAAGGATAGGAAACTACGAGACCACGGGGCCGGCGGTAGATATGGCTAAACTGCTGACACGCGAGGCCGACCGTCGGTGTGTAAACGATCGGCAGCATTTCCTCAATATGATCCAGCATCAACCGGTAAAAGAGGGTTTCATTTGAATCCTGCAGCTGACGTAAGTAGATGTGACGTCCGAGATCCGTCTCCTTCGTATCAAAGGCTTCATAAGCACGTGCCGACTGTTCCTGAAGCGACTCGACTTGCGGTGGCAGGAGTCCGTGCAGACCTAGAGCGACGCGCTCAGGGTCATCAAACGCTGTGCCTTTATTCCAGATTGGCGTGTCGAGCAGATCCATCCCGCGGAGTCCGGCGGGAAACTTAATTTTTACTGAATACGTCATCGTGTCTCCTTTTCGATTACCGAAATGTTCGAGTACTATGCCAGATAATCCTCCGACTTAGAGCCGGGCGAACAGAAGTGCTATATAGACAGCGAACAGTAGACCAAATGCGGGGGCCAACAGCTTGTGGAACCACTCACTCCGGGTGACGGCAGCGACGATCGCAACCGCGCAAAACGTAAATTCGAACGCTGTATCAATACGATTGGGCAGATGTCCATAAAGCGCCAGAGTCTTTGACAGGCTAAATACCACACTGGCAAGCTGAGCACCGAAAAACCAGCTTCGGTGTGCGAAAAAGTGCTCCCGAAGGTCGACGATTTTCTCCCCGGTGATGTCCGGCAAAACAAGCGCGGCGACCATGTAGATACTGATTGCTTGCAGCATGATCACGAGGAGCGCCAAAAATGTCCAGTTGGGATGCTCGCGCATCGTGAAGTCTGCCCACCACGCTTGAATCGGAACTAAAAGCGCAATTACCGCCCATATCAGAGTCGGGGTATACAACTTCACTTTTGCCCTGGTCAGTATGAGACCGCGAAACCCCAGCAGGACTTGGGTGATTGCCAGGCCTAGAACGATTGAGAGCAGAACCGTGATGTATGTAAAGGGGTCCATAGGGCTCGAAATTCGCGAATCAGCCAGGTTTGCCGCGAGAAATTAATAAGCGGTAACTGTTCGAGTAGGGACAGGTCAAATGTTGCAGAGCTCAGCTTTAAATTACCGATCAAGGCCCGATCGGCAAGCACGTTAAAAACAAAAAAAAACGCGCACATACGACAATCCGCCGTCTCCCGCCCCTGCGAACCGATACCGAGTGGCCGGTGCCGAGATCGTCGTGTTTCCGGAAAGATCGGTGTCAGCTTTCCGCCATTCATCATTGAAAGGAACAGTAAAGGAAATCCTATGAAACATAAAAGTTCGTAACACGATATTCTAAGCGTCGTAGCGATTGGCGGGCGGCATTGACGGTTCGTGCATGTCTTGCGCTAGATGCGCCTGAATCAGTTGCACAATCAATCGAGATTGTCTCCGCCCACTCTGAGGATGGACGAAACGCCTGTAAACCGGGATCAGTTCTTCACAAATAGCTATACGGCGATCCTTCAGACGGTTGCCCCTAGCGTAGTGAGGATTCAATTCACATCGGCTGCGCCGGAACGCTTGCTGTCAGGACCAGACTCCGATTCCTTTCGCCGCTTTTTTGGCGACACCGAGTCGCTTACGACGAACGCTATCTTTGAAAATAACGCGCGCCACTCGGCCGCCCTTTCAGCAACAACAACCCCGGGGTGCGGGTATTTTTCACGGTGGGCGTTCTGACGCGACCGCCCAATGAGGGCGATGTCCCTGTTTATTGCGGTCCCCAGGGCTGAAGCCCATAAGCGCTAAATT
>CAZMNG010000589.1:0-3667 GCA_964567505.1 uncultured Chthoniobacterales bacterium | reverse complement strand
CAGCCGCCGGATATCCAGACCCGCCTGGCCATTCTCCGAAAAAAAGCAGAGCCGTTTCATCCAGATATTAGTGAAGAGGTGCTGGCTTTCCTGGCGCAGCATGTTCGAACCAATGTTCGGCGTCTGGAGGGCGCCCTTACGCAGGTGGCCTCTTACCAGTCGCTAAGCGGTCAGGAGTGCTCCCAGAAAACGCTGCAAGAACTCTTACGAAATATTTTACGGGATGAAACCAAAAAAACAGTTACCATCGATCAGATTCAACAGAAGGTGGCCGAACATTTCGGCATTCGAATGGCGGATATGACTACTAAAGCCCGAAGCGCCAAAATTGCGTTTCCTCGCCAGGTAGCCATGTATCTGGCCCGGCGCCATACCAAAGCATCCTTGCATGAAATTGGAGAAATCTTCGGTGGCCGGCATCACGCAACAGTATTGCACGCCTGCAAAGCTGTATCTATGCGCATAAAGAACGAGGACCAGCTCCTACAAACGATTACCAGCCTCGATAGCCAACTCGACCGGTAGTCTCTTTCGCCCGCGCAACGACTCAACGGCCGCAAGTGGCGCGGTACTGTCCACTCGATCGTGCATTTTTTGACTTCACCGGAATTGATTCAGCTGAATTCAAACAATTCGTCGCTAGAGGTGCAACAGACCAGGAAGTCATCGGTTGGATCGAACAAAAGTCTCGCGTCCGCGAGCCGAGACGGGTTGCCCTCTGGAGCCGATGGAATCGACTTAATCCTAAAAGATGACACGACTCCCCGATATTCGACCTGTCCCTGCTTCCCTATTTTGTCGTTCCTCACGATTTGATCTCCGCTTTCATTACTTCCAGGAGACGATCGTATTTGACGGTGAAGCCAAGTTTCTTAGCGACTCGTTGCATGCCATAGTTTTCACGTAGAATGAGACCAAAGATAAGCTCTATTCCTTCCCGCCGGCCGATTTCCACGAGCAGCTTCAGAAAATGGGTTCCAAGCCCCTGGCCTTGATATTGGTCGGTCACGACGATGGCAAATTCGGCTTCATTCGACCCATGGACCTTGATTAGCCGGCCAAGCCCGATGATCTCCTCTTCTTTCGATTCCAATGATGGGCAAATGGCAATAATAGCTATTTCGCGGTCGTAATCGTTGAAGCAAGTTCTTGTCAATTGCTCATGAGCAACGCGCTGTTCGAGTTTCACCAAGCCAAAGTACCGGAAATGCAAGGTCTCGTCAGACAGAGTGCCGTGGAACTTTACCATGAGCGGTTCGTCTTCCGGGCGAATCGGCCGAATCGTAATCCGAGTACCATTTCCCAGTTCCCAGGTGCTGACATATTGCTCTGGGTAAGGCCTAATCGCTAGCCGGGGCAAATCTTCTTCCCGGACGGTGGGATCATGCAAAACTATCCTCGCATCCAAAGCGAGGATCCGGGCAGGCGATACCAGGAGAGGATTAACATCGATCTCCTTTATCTTCCGTTGCTGAGCAGCGAGCAGACTAAATCGGACAAGCAATGCTTCAAGCTGCGCGAGATCCACGGCCGGCCGCCCGCGCACACCTTTGAGCGCGGTATAGACTCGTGTCTGTTCCATCATTCGACGCGCTAACGTCGCGTTAAGCGGAGGTAAGCCAAGAGCGTAATCCTTCATCACCTCGACAAGTTGTCCGCCTGAACCGAAAAGCAGCGTGGGGCCAAATTGCGAATCGATACTGCTGCCGAGAATGAGCTCGTAGCCATCGTGATGGATCATCGGCTCGACTGTGACCCCCGAAAACGTACCCGGGCTCTTAGACACCGCTTCTTCGATCTCGCCGTATGCCTGACGAATCTCCTTTTCGCTGCGCAAATCCAGCTTTACACCATGAACGTCCGTCTTGTGAGTGACGGTCTTTGAATAAAGTTTTAGTACCACCGCTCCGCCAAGTTTCGCAGCAATTCGAACGGCCTCTTGTTCACTTGTCGCGACATGTGTCTCAACGATCGGTATATTGTATGCAAAAAGAACCTGCTTTGACTCCAGTTCCGTAAGTAGGGTGCGATTTTCTCCCCAAGCAGCCTTGATAATTGCTTCCGCGCGCGCACGATTGTGAGCGCCTCCACCCGATAGCGCGGGAGTTTCGTAAAGCGCTCGCAAGTTCTCACTGTACCGCCACATGTAACAAAAGGCCCGAGCAGCGGTATCCGGATACTCGAACGTAGGAATACTCCATGCATTCAAAATGGCTTCACCATCGGTAACCGAACCTGCGCCCATCAAGCTGGCCAGAATGGGTTTGTCAGGCAGCTTCTTAAACGGTTCTAAACCTTTCGCGATTGCCGAGGGAGCTGTCATCGCCTGCGGCGACACGATCACCAGGATTCCGTCGTTGTTCGGATCGCGGCTAAGGATTTCAACCGTTTTCACGAATCGATCAGGGTCGGCGTCCTCAAGCAAATCGACTGGATTGTTTCTGCTCCAATGTTCAGGAAGCATCGCATCCAGCTTTTTAAAACTCTGTTCGGACAATCCCGCGATTTTACCTCCTTCTGTGACCAGCGTATCCGTTGCCAGCACACCTGGCCCACCAGCGTTGGTGACCACAGCAAGGCGACAACCTTTGGGTCGAGGCTGTTTGCTCAACACGTCAGCCATGTCAAACAGATCTGCGATCGTATCGACTCGAAGTACCCCAACTCGACGAAACACCGCATCCATCACATCATCGTTACCCGTCAACCTCCCGGTATGAGACGCCACCGCTTTCGCCGCGGCCTCCGTTCGTCCCACCTTGAGGACAATAATCGGCTTCCTCAGGGCAATTTCCCGTGCCGCAGAAAGGAAGGATCGCGCGTTCCCGATCGACTCCATGTAGATGAGAATGTTGCGCGTGCCAAGATGATCTGCCAAGTAGTAGATCAGGTCACCCCAATCGACATCAATCATCGATCCCGTCGACACGAATGCGCTAAACCCGACTTTCTCACGAAGACTCCAGTCCAGGACCGATGTGCACAGAGCGCCACTTTGGCTAATAAACGCGACATCGCCTGGCAGCGCCATTTTCTTTGAAAAAGTTGTGTTTAGACCCAGCTCTGGAATCATCAGCCCAAGACAATTCGGTCCGATCAAACGCATCTTCCCGCGGGAAGACATAATCGCTTCTTCCAACTTTATGCCCTCTGCACCGGATTCTCTAAAACCAGCCGAAATTATAATGGCCCCTTTCACCCCGGCCTCTGCACATTCTTTTACTATCTGCGGAACCGTAACTGCAGGAGTCGCGATCACAGCGAGGTCGACCGCCGTCGGCGCGGCCCCAATGCTCGGGAAAGCTTTAACTCCGAGCACGCTGCTTCGCTTTGGGTTTATCGGGTGGACAACGCCGCCGAACGAGGCCAAGTTTTCCATCAAGGTACGACCAACGCTGCCGGTAGCCTCTGTCGCGCCGATCAAGGCGATTGCTTTGGGATTCAACATCGCCGTGAGGATCGGTCGACGGTCAAGCAACTGCGATTCGCTAGAGCCGGCTCTGCGGTTTTTGGAATCGCCCATTTCGCCTAAAGATTAGCCAATTCCCCCGCCACCACTTCTCGGCCATTGTCGAAAACGAACTCTCTATTGACTCGGCAAGCCATCGTTGGCCCCGAAAAGCGCTCGCGTTTGCTGCCTTCAGAGAAGCCGTCGTCTCCAAGTCCC
>CAZMNG010000588.1:0-3672 GCA_964567505.1 uncultured Chthoniobacterales bacterium | reverse complement strand
GACAGGCATCCCGCTCAGCATCCCGCGCAGCGTTGTGTCCGGTGTGTTGCAATCGCCGTGAGCGTCTATCCAGATCATACCGAGACGCGGAGAATGTGGTCCGGCGGACTTCTGCAGCCCGGCCAGGGCGCCAATTGCGGCGTAACAATTGCTTGCCAGAAGCAGCGGAAAAGCATGCGCCTTCACGGCTTCCGACACTAGCCGAGCAAGGTGCGCATTGGCCAAGCCAATTTGGTTCCAGGCACCATAGGCCGCCTCTTCGTCGGGGGTTAATTGGACGTGGAAAGGACCCGCCACGTCGTGCCCTTGCTCACGCAGCCAGTCTGCTAGCCCCGCCTGCAACAGCGCCTTCGGTCCCGCCGCGGTGCCCGCATCTGTGTCCATGCTGTACGGAAACGTAATAACAGCAAACTTCATTTGGAACCTCCGCGATCAGCCGTGTAACCGACACGTTCCGTTTTGAACCGACACCCGCCCGATCATCGGTTCTCTGAGACTGTCGCCCGCAAGGTGTCCCAAATAATCTGATGACGGACAACGTCCGCTTTCGAGGCCAATCCAGAAAACATAAGCTCGGTGTGAGGTTTACGCATTTTGACCCATTCCAGACCCTCCCATGTGTCCGCTTTCGGGCCCTGTATTTCTACCCACGACAACCGAGTTGGATGAGCGGATTTTGATTGTTACGCTTGTAAAGTGTTAAAGTGGAGGAATGAGTGGAGACAATGGGTTTGACGTTTTTCTGAGCTACGCTCACAGGGATGAAGTGGAAGCCGCGGAACTGAACCGCTGGCTCCGCGCCCAGGGCCTCCGCACCTTTTTTGACCGAAGCGAGCTAAGGCCGGGTCTTCGCTGGTTGCCCGCGCTCGAAGATGCGATCGGGCGCTCGGGAGCGGTCGCCATCCTTCTCGGACGGCACGGATTCGACAACACTCAGCAGTATGTGCGCGAGCTTGCTTTGGTGCAGCAGACGCGAGACGAGAAGTTCCCGGTCATTCCAGTGCTGATGCCGGGTTGTAAAAACTTACCGACCGGATTTCTGGAACTTCTAAGTTGGATTGACCTGAGCCAGGGCGACAGCGTGCTCAGGCAAACGAGGGGCCTAGAAACTCTTCGCCAGGCGATTCATCGACAGTCGGTTCCGACGGCCCCGATACGCGCTTTAATCTGCCCGTACCGTGGCTTAGAGCCCTTTCGGGAGGAAGATGCGGCGTTCTTCTGCGGCCGGGATGATGCGATTCGCGAACTAGTCGGGCAAGTCCAGGCACATTCGTTCGTGGCCGTCGTCGGCCCTTCCGGCAGCGGCAAGTCCTCGCTTGTGTTTGCCGGTCTGGTTCCGGCGCTCCGTCAGCAGCGCGAGACCACGACGTGGGATGTCATATCGTTTCGTCCGGGAGCGTCGCCACTTGCCGCCTTGGCGGCCGCGTTTGCGACTGTGCCAAAAAAAGCCGAGCAAGCCGCGACCGACACAAATATTGAGAATGAAGCTGCTGCTTTTCGGACGGGCGATTCAGGCAGGCTTGGCCGAATGGTTGCCCGTCGCCTTAATGGTATGCCGGAGAAGCCCGACCGGCTGCTAATCTATGTCGATCAATGGGAAGAGCTTTATTCTATGGCTCTGGTCGGCCGGCAAAATTCCATTGATGTTGAAAAATTTGTCGCGCTGCTGGTTGCGGCTGCATCCGATCAATCGTCGCGAACGACTGTCATCCTGACAATACGTGCGGATTTCTACGCAGCGCTTATCGGACAAAGTTTGGTGAGCACATTGCTGCCGGTCCAGCAGTTCAACGTACCTCCTATGTCGTTGAGCGATCTAGGATCCACAATTGTGACGCCCGCCAAAAAGGTGGGGCTTTCATTTGATTCGCCGGCGCTCGTCAACCAGATTCTGGATGACGCTGCTACGGAAGTAGGCCAATTGCCTTTGCTCCAGTTTGCTCTGAAGGAGATGTGGGAAAGTCGAGAGGGCGATCGGCTCACCACCGTAGCCTATACGAAAGAGGGCGGCGTGTCGGGGGCGATCCAAAGGACGGCGGAGCTCGCCTACTCGGCTTTGACCCCGGCTCAACAGGAAGCTGCGCGCAGGCTGTTCCTCAGTCTCGTTATACCGGGCGAAGGACGAGGAGACACTGGCGCGCGCAGTGCGATCCCCGACGATCCAGAGCAGCGCGGCATAATCGATCTGTTCTCGAATCGGCGGACTCGGCTGTTGGTGACCGAATATGACACGTTGCAAGGACCAATAGGGTCTGCAGGAGCCGATGTTCGTGCAACAGTCGAGTTCGCACATGAGGCGCTGATCCACCGCTGGCCGAGGCTGCAAGCGTGGATAGACGCGACCCGCGAAAAACTTCGGGTAAGGACAGCGCTCCTGCAAGCCAAGGCACAGTGGGAGAGGGCCGGGAGGAATGATGAACTCTTGCTTCCTTCAGGCATTCAGCTCGAAAGCGGTCGCGCCCTGCTCCACAGCCCGGGCGAGGTCCCATTCGACGACCTCCGCGATTATGTGCACCTCTCAATCGAAAAGGAAATGCTCCGTCTCGATGCCGAGAGACATCGGTCGATAACACTTTCGCGCCTCGCAGGCGTATTTGGCTTCAGGACACTCACGAAGCACCTTGAACAGCGTTCGGATGAATTCGAACAAATGCAAACTGAGTTGAATCGGTTGATCGCTCAGTTGTCAAATTTAAATGAACAAAAAACCAAGCTCGAAGAAAATCTTAAGGCAGCGCGAATGGACATTCGAAAAAACACGCCCAAGGTCTTCATTAGTTATGTGCGAGAAGACGAACAAGCCGTCCGCGCTCTCTACTTGGACCTCAAAGAAAAAGGAATGCAGCCGTGGTTAGACAAGGAAGATCTGATGACCGGCGTAGAATGGGACCGTGCAATCCGCCAAGCGATTCGAAATTCAGATTTTATTGTCATCTGCATTTCCTCGCGTACCGGCGTCAAACGTGGTTACATCCAGCGGGAGATACGACTGGCTCTTGATTGCTATGAGGAATTGCCACCGGGCGAAGCTTTTCTAATGCCCGTTCGACTTGAGGAATGTGCAGTTCCTGAGGATTTACAAAATTACCAATACACTGATTTGTTTCGTAAGGATGGTCTCGCTCAGCTCGAGAGATCGATTTTGTCCCACTGGGCTAAACGATACAGGCATTGACCGCGGCGAGCTACCCGCGGTCAGATGGGAGCCGAACCAGCAACCGTGCTCGGCACGGTATCCGAGGTGATCGCGCGCCATCGCCGACGTGACCCGAACGCTTGCTGGGGGTCCTGCACCCCTAATCGCAGACACTACAAGCGTCGGATTTGTACCACCTGTATGTCTCTTCATGGCGTTGAACAAGTGGTGGCGTGACTCATGCTCGGCAGCTATCGGCCACGTTCCGGAAAACCTATGCTCGTCCTGAGCTTTTCTCGGTTTGACCCGTTCGTTGCGGAAGTCGGGCACCGAAATTTGCTGCGACGCAAAACACTGTCCTCATTTTGGTAGGGTGTAGTCGTCAGTCTGAGGAGCACGCCTTTGTCGCGACGTGAGTTCGTAATCCTGCATGGCGGCGCACCGGCATACAGTGCGCTCGGTGTGTGCACTCAGCAAGCGGGCAAGCTCCCGACGATCGAATTGCAGGACAACAAGATTTAGGACACCACTCCCCT
>CAZMNG010000587.1:0-3672 GCA_964567505.1 uncultured Chthoniobacterales bacterium | reverse complement strand
TTCCATCGCGCGAGGGAAGCCTCATGAAGATGGCGGGGTCTGAGTAATTTGGACACAATTCCGTACCTGGGGGCAAACAAATAGGCGAGCAGGAACATGCCTCCAAGGACAAGGACAATACAGGGTCCGGACGGCAGATTCAGCCAGTACGAGACTAAGAGCCCGGTGCAGGAACCTGCCGCGCCGAGGATTCCGCCGGCCCAAAACATGGTAGCCAAAGAGTCAGAGAAAAGGTAGATGGTCGCTGCCGGTGCGATGAGCATCCCTAAAGCCAGAATGACTCCGACTGCCTGCAGAGAAGAGATCATTGCCAGGACCAGCAAACCCATCAACAGGTATTTTACGCCGTTAACCGGCACGCCTTGGCTCGATGCGACCGAGGGTTCAAACATGGTCAACAACAGTGGCCGTTCCAGGGCCACCAATGTCGGCAAGGCGACAAGACTGATCAAATAAATCGTCCATAGATCGGCGTCTCCAAGTCCCAGAATATTGCCAAAAAGATAATCACTGACGTTGACGCGGAGGCGAGAGAGGCTGATCAAAACCAGGCCGAGAGAAAATGAACACGCAAAAAGCAACCCAAGCGCCGTGTCCTCTTTGATGCGCGAACTGTTGGAGATTATCTGTGTCCCGAATGCCACTAACAGTGCAGCCAACAGCGCTCCGACAAACGGTGTGCCCGGCATAAGCCCGAACAAGAGCAGGGCGACTGCGACTCCTGGCAAAAGGGAATGCGCCATTGCATCGGCCATTAAGGCAAGGCGGCGAATAACTATAAAACAGCTGAGTGCACCGTTAGTGAATCCAATCAGCGCGCAGCCAAACAACGCGCGCTGCATGAATTCATGGCGAAACGGTTCAAATAACCAAGCCATGCTCATTAACGGCGCCGGAAAAAATGTGCGTTTGAAAGGTTCTCTGGATGTTTTCCGCGGTGAAAACCTGGTCTGTCTCGCCGAATGCGACGAGTTCTCCATTGATAAAGATCACGTGATCAAACAATTCTCGAACTGTTCTCAGGTCATGATGAGACACCACAAGGAGGTTCCCGGCATTGGCCAGGCGTCGAATGGTTTCGCCGAGCAGATCCTGCGCCGGTCTATCCAGCCCTGAAAATGGTTCGTCGAGTAGAAAGACATGCGCTTCCTGGGCAAGCGCGCGAGCTAGAAAAGCCCGTTGCTGCTGGCCGCCGGACAGGGCACTGATTTGGCGTTCTTCAAGGTCTGTAAGTTCCATCGCTTCAAGTGATTGGGCAACCGCCAAACGGTCCGTTTCTCGAAATTTCCGCCACCATCCCAGGGCTTGATACCGCCCCATTTCGACGATTCCGCGCACAGTGATCGGGAAATCCCAGTCGACCAGCGTACGCTGCGGCAAATAGGCTATTGCCGACCGGGCGACATTGCCAGTGTGGCCGTGGAAACGGACCGATCCCGTTTCAAGGGGGACGAGCCCGACTAGCGCCTTGAAGAACGATGTTTTACCCGCACCGTTCGGCCCTAGCAATCCGATGCAAGAACCGCATTTCAATTCCAGGTTAACATGATGGACGGCCGGGACCCGTTTATAGGAGACCGTCAAGTCTTTTATCTCGAGCCGATGATGCGTCATTGATTGCGTCAGGTCTATTTTTCCTGGGTGAATGTGAGGACTTCGCTTGCGCTCATGGTTCCCCAGACAGTCTTCACGATGGTATCCGAGCCCTCCGGCGTGAGCGCAAGCCTGACTGCCGTCTCCTTGTCCTGTGCCCACGAAGCGTCCAGAACCAGGTCGATCCCTTCGGGCGGAAACCTGAGTTCGGTGTCGGTGGCAACGGTTGCCGAATTGGATTCACCACTCCAGAGCGGCTTGCCTGCGTAGGAAACTTGAAATTTGAAAGGGACCGTCGTGGAGGTGAGCTCCAGGTGAAGCTTCTTATTGGCGGCTGAATTCCGGGCCGGAGGCGGCAACGAGGGCGTACTCTGGTGACTTGTAAGGCGTTGCAACGGCAACAGCAGGACCAGTAATGCCATCACGGTCATGATCGCGCGCGCCAGTGGAGAGCCTCTCATTTTCTATTTAAGCGAGTCGACGATTGTCGTGATATTGTGCCGGACCATTCCATCGTAGGTGCTTCCATCACCCTCGCCAAGGCCGTCGGCATAAAGCGTCCCGCCAATCCTGGCTCCGGTTTCCTGTGTGATTTCCACAGTGACTTTCGGGTTCAGCGTATTTTCCAGAAAGATCGCTTTGACGGCCTCTTTTTTTATTTCGTCGATCAGTTCAGCAATATGCCGATCAGAAGGCTCCGTTTCGGTGCTCACGCCTTCGATGGCGTACACTTTAAATCCGTAATCTTTTGCCAGGTACTGAAAAGCGTCGTGGGAAGTTACGAGCTTCCGCATGTCGCGGGGCAGCTCGGCAACTTTGCGCTTCGCCCATGCATCGAGCTGACTGAGTTTCGCTAAATAAGCTTTTGCGTTACTCTCGTAATCGGCGCGGTTTGCCGGATCCAATTTTATCAGTTCGTCGCGGACAATCAGTGTCGCTCTTTCGACGTTAACGACGCTGTTCCACCAGTGTGGATCGTCGATCATACCGTTCCGGTCCGCAGCCGCCTTCGCCTCCGGTTCGTCAGGATCCGCTTTCATTTTCAAGTTCGGCAGAGCATCGCCCACCGAGAGAGATTCTCCTTTTCCGCCGGTGGCTTGTTGAACCTTCTCCAAGTAATGTTCTAAATGCTTGCCTGACAACAGGATAAGCTGCGCGTCCGCCGCTTTTTTCAGGTCGTCAGGGGTCGGCTGATACTCGTGCGGGTCCTGGCCCGGTCTCACTAAACCGGCGACGCTAACGTGATTGCCGCCCACCTGCCGGGCGATTTCCGTCAGAATCGTGGAGAAGGACGCAACCTGCAGCGCGTCAGCTCCGCCGGCTGGCAGCGTGGCCAGGAACGCGAGCGGCAGAAAAATGAAAAGGCCCTTTCGAATGGTCATGGCAAAGCAACATTTCATTTGTTGCAAGATATTTGCAATAACAATGTGCCGGGATCCAGACTGCGCTCGAAACTGACTGAGTCTCAGATTCTTGCAAGTGGTCTCATGACCCAGGTCGGGGCGGGTAGCAGTAATTATGCGACCAGCAGCATCTCATTTTTCATCGGACGCAACGAGCGGCAAGGCGATCCCGAAAGTCGTGCCGCGGCCGGCTTCGGTCTTGTACCACAACGCGCCCCCATGCTGTTCGACGATGCGCGCCGCAATTGACAGCCCAAGCCCGGTGCCCGCGGGTTTGGTCGTGTAAAAGGGATCGAACAGACGCTTTTGCACATCCGGCGACATACGTTTCCCGTTGTCTTCGACTGACGGCAATCAACCCATTGCTCCCGATCATCGTCATCACGGCGCGCCCCGATCAATATCCGCTGGCGGTTGCGGCTGGAGTCGGCGCGTTAATGGAAAAGCCGCTCGGCATCATTCCCAGAGATAACGTTCGTCGAAAGCGACTCGATGGCGAACCTGGTTGGTACGCATTCCCAGGGCTGAAGCCGGGCTGAAGCCCTGGGCTGTTCTCTGTTCGCCCTTCGGGCGATTGGAACACGCACAAGAAAATGCCCAAACTCCAGGGGTCGCCTCTCCGTTCCTGTTTAGCGGTACATATAGATACCCCGAGGCGATCAGGCCGCGGCCAAAA
>CAZMNG010000586.1:0-3673 GCA_964567505.1 uncultured Chthoniobacterales bacterium | reverse complement strand
GTTAAGTTCTTGAGTCCGTCCGGATAGCTCCGCCTGCAACTGGGAGACTTGGGTTTCCCGCGCGTTAAGTTCTTGAGTCCGTCCGGATAGCTCCGCCTGCAACTGGGAGACTTGGGTTTCCCGCGCGTTAAGTTCTTGAGTCCGTCCGGATAGCTCCGCCTGCAACTGGGAGACTTGGGTTCCCCGCGCGTTAAGTTCTTGGATCAGCCGCGCGATCTCATCACGGGAAGCGTTGTCAGCTGCTTGCAGCTGCCGCAAAGTTTCCTCTGCGGCTGCAAGACGCGCATTTGCCTCTGCAAGACGTCTTTCGATGGATTCATCCTGTGGGAAGCTCAGCCGGTCGAGTTCGTTTACGGCTGCGCGGATTTCGTCGAACAATGCATACGCGGCGGCTTCATCGCCGGTCAGGGCATGTTGGGCAGCTTGCCATGCGCGGATCGTCAGAGAACCGAGAGGCAAAGGAGCCGGGTCATCTGCGAATCGATGGTGACGGTGACGCGGTCGCAAGATGTTCGCCGCTTCGTTAGCAACCTCTTCCGGTTTATTCGGCCAAACAATTCCCAGCCGATCTGCGATCGATTGTGCCGTCGTCTCCCAGTTATCCAGAAGGCGTTCGAAGCTGGCCCAAACTCGTACGCAGGCACGGCTCGCTTCTTCCGATTCAAGGAGAGAGCGTAACCATAAGAACTCTATCGTCCGCGGATCGATATGATCGCGCTCATGGATCGATCGGATGACTTCCGCAGGATGGCGTATGGGAAGAATAACGAGCGGCTCAATCCCGAGAACATCGAGCACGTCAAGGTATAGTGGCGTAAGCCGGCAAATTCGCGGTTCCTTAATAACGATCAGGGGTGCAAGCCCGTAATCCGAAGAAATTGCCGCGGCAAGGCGTTCATGAAACTGGTAGGCCTCCTTTGAACGAAACCAGTTGGGTGGAATCGGCCGCGGATCATGCCAACTACGGCCGATTGCAGAGAGAATCTCTTCGTTGATCTCCATCAGCCGCATTGGCTCCCAATGACCCAATGGGTTGCCGTACCCGGGTCCCATCACCTCCTCCGGCATTTTAGCGCCGAGCACGTTCAGAAGATGCGCTAATGCCGAAGTGCCGCTCCGGTGAACGCCAAGCACTAAGATGGCTGCGCGCTTGCACGGCGGTAACTTCGTTTGGAGCTCCGGAGACTTCGACAGGAATTCGCTCACAGTGAGATTCCCCTTTCCTTTGTTGGCGTCAGCAGCTTTTGCGCGGTCCTGGTCGAAGGCACCGGTGTCGATTCCAGCTGGCGGTTCGACACGGACCGGCGTGGGCGGCCGTAATTTGAATACAAAGTCCGGATCAGACGGGTTGCGGGCGAAGTCCTCAAGGGCGCTGGCAAGCCAAGCCGGGTCGCGAACAGCAGCCTGCGCCGAGCCGTTGCGGTAGTAGACTTCCTCCACCGAATGCTTGACGAAATCGGTAGCATCATCGTGGGCTTCACCAGGCTGGCGTCCATTAGGATTTCGTTCAGCAAACCCACGCGCCGAACCAGGAAGGCGTCTTCGGCATCGTCAACATTGAAATTGGGTCCGAAGCACCGGTCTACGAAGACGTCTATCATCCCCCCGAACCCCAGGAATTTCCACGGCTTTAAGCCTTGTCCGAGACTCAGCGGAAGTATACCCTGTGACCGGATGCCCTCAAAACCCTCGCTCGAGCAATAGTGACAAATAAAACGACGCGCCGAACGGCGAAGGAGGATGTTGTTGCGCTGGCGATGGGACATCAACGCCCAGAGGAAGTCCACGAATAACCGTGCTTCGGGCGAACGCATATGACCATTGCCGCCGATCATGTTGCTGGTCACAAAGATGCCTCGGTCGGTCAATTTGTCGAATGCGGTACGGAAGATCCCCTCTAGATCCGCCATGTGGTGGAGGCTGTACTTTGCCGCGGTGATGAAAGCCTCGACATAAAACAGATTTATATCGCTGACTTCGAAGATCTTGCTTAAGCCCGGTCGGGTGTAGTCAGAACTCCAGAGATGATACACCGCCGGCAGGTCGTGCATATTCTCGGTATCCCGATACTGGTCGATTTGCTCTTGAACCTGGTGTTCGTAGGATTTGGTCACGTGGAGCGCTCCGTCAGTCATTGAATGTTCAGGAACAGGATTAGGTTTTTCGGATGTGCCACCAGCGATCGTGACGAGATCACCGGGAGGTTATTCCACAGGCGGCGGATTGAGTAGGTCTCGAGATCTAGTTCTCGGAGCTCGTCCATCAACCTACTGTATCCGTCTGCCAGTGCGGTGCAGGTGGGATCGAGGTTCGCAATAGCGACCAAGCCGGCGGCGGCACGATCCAGGGCGAACATCTTCAGGTCAGGCCGGTGCTTCCTTAGCAGCGGCACGATCTTCCACACGTCGCCGGTCCAGGCGTGCTGCCGGTGGCCTTCCGACGCCTGACCCAATTCGTGGGTTCGCAGCGCCATTCGGGCGTTCACCAGCAAACAGTCGTGCATAAAGATGATGGAGCGACGATGACAAAGCCGCTCAGTGTTCATAAAATCGCGAAAAAGGTACTCGCTGCGATGCATGCCGTCCAGAAAGCAGACAAGGTCGTGTTGCTCGAAGAATGTGTCGGACGACATCTGGTAGGAGTGCGTCTCTCTGTGTTGGTTCTCGCAATGATGCTGCGCTTGAGCAATAGCCTCTTCATGCAATGCAATGGAGTAGCTACAAGTGACGCCCAGACCATGTCAACGACGAGATCACAGTGGATCTCACGACAGAGGCGTGCGGTGTGCGCTACGAAGAAGCGAAGACCGAAGTGCAGGTCCGAGAAGTGCAAAGCGTATCCATACCGTTGGCCAATCCGCCTCCGGACTTCGTTGGGCTAATCTTCTCGCGGGCGAATTACGGTCGCATGTATCTCGGCGTCGGAGGCGACCCGATCGTCTATATTTGGTGCCTTAACTGGTGGCCATGGGCCATCGCACACCGGCTCAATCCGTTCGTCACCTATTACGTCTGGTTTCCGCACGGCATCAACTTGACCTGGGCCAATTCGGTTGCCAGCGCCGCACTGCTTATGCTGCCCGTGATCTGGCTGGCCAACTCCGTTGCCTCCTTCAACGTCTTGTCCCTCCTCGCACCCGCATTGTCCGCTTGGGTGGGATTTCTGCCCGCCCGCTACCTAACGCAGGACATGTTCGCATCGTTCATCGGCGGGTACATGTTCGGTTTCTCGTCCTATGAGATCGGGCAGATGCACGGGGCGATGACATTTGACCTGTCCCCCGTTTTCTTGTGAACGCACCAGTCAGCGGTACCTTCTTTCTTTTAAGTTTAAAAAAATTCGCCTACCTATAGAAACTTTGTAATAGTGTGCGCCGGTGTCCGTCTTTGAATATTCGAACAGGTCGGTTGTTCGCCCGAAGTGAGGCCGAAACATCTTAAGGCAGTTAACGCACCGACGCAACAGCTTGAATACCCTTTCGACATGTTTTTCAGAAAAGCGTTAAATATGCCGAAGATTCCGAGGCGGAACGCGATGACGCAGCGACCTAATGATGCGAAGGTTCCAACGGTGTTCATGCACATTCCAAAAGCATCAGGAAGCTCATTACGGTTGGCTCTTTTGGAAGCCCTTGCGCCGAGCAGTCCGCTTTTTGGTCACGATCGCTCGCTTT
>CAZMNG010000585.1:0-3674 GCA_964567505.1 uncultured Chthoniobacterales bacterium | reverse complement strand
AGGTCGCCGATATTCGCTCTACCGCGATTGCCAGACCCTCGCCATCCTTTGCACTGCCGAGCGCTGTGTTCATGGTGTTCCGACAGGCGCCGGTACCGCCAATCGGCTTCTGTCGCGATGTGGGCACGGACGGATCGAATCGGAACGCACTCAGTTAGAACAATAGAGCGTTGGTAACCGCCAAATGATGCTAAGACGACCAAGATGGAAAATGGTAAATGGATCTCTAGAAAAATATCATGCACTTACCCTTCCCGGTTTTAACTTCGCATGAGGCGGCAGCGATGATTAAGCATGGGCAGACCGTAGGTTTCAGCGCCTTCACTCCTGCCGGCTCGGCGAAGGCGATTCCCCGGGCCATCGCAGTGCGGGCGAAGACCGAACACGCAGCGGGACGGCCGTACCAGATTCGTGTACTTACCGGAGCCTCCACGGGCGAATCGCTGGATGGCGCGCTCGCGTCGGCTAACGCAATCAGCTTCCGCGCGCCTTGGCAAAATGACAAGACACTGCGTACGCTGATCAACTCGCGCCAAGTGCCATATTTGGATATGCATCTCTCTACCGTGCAGCAAGCGATTCGGTACGGATTCCTGGGTCCGGTCCACTGGGCCGTCATCGAGGCCTGCGATGTGACGGCTGGCGGCGGCATTGTTCTCACGGCCTCCGTCGGAGCCTCCAACACGTTTGCGAACCGAGCTGAAAAGGTGCTGATCGAGCTCAACTGGCGTCATCCACCGACGATGCTTGGCCTTCACGACCTCTTCGAGCCCCAGGATCCGCCCAACCGAAGGGAAATCCATGTTTACTCAGTGTCGGACCGCATCGGAAGTCCGATTCTGGTCGTGCCGCCGGAGAAGATCGCCGGCATCGTTGAGACCAATCTGCCCGATGAATTCTGTCCGATGGCGTCGGGCGATTCGAAAACCGCAGCGATTGGGCGCCATGTGGCCGAATTTCTTATCGCCGACATGCGCGCCGGCCGCATACCGAAACGCTTCCTGCCGCTTCAGTCCGGCATCGGCGCCATCGCCAATGCGGTTATTAAAACCCTCGGAGAAATGCCGGAGATTCCCCCTTTCGAGATGTACAGCGAGGTTCTGCAAGACGGAGTCATAGAGTTGATTCAAGCGGAGCGATGCACGTTCGCCTCCGGAACCTCGCTCACCGTCACCCCCGCGATACTGGATCAGGTCACCGGCAATATAGCCTTCTTCCGGCGGCGTCTCATTTTGCGTCCGCAGGAGATCTCGAACAACCCGGAGATCGTCCGGCGCCTTGGAGTCATCTCCATCAACACCGCACTCGAGGTAGACCTCTTTGGCAACGTTAACTCGACACACTGCATGGGGACGCAGTTGATGAATGGAATAGGTGGCTCGGGCGACTTCTCGAGAAACGCCTACATTTCAATCTTCACGTGCCCGTCGGTGCAGAAGAACGGGAAGATTTCAACCATCGTACCGCTGGTAACGCACTTGGATCATTCCGAGCATTCCGTCCAGGTCGTTGTGACCGAATGGGGCGCGGCCGACCTCCGCGGCAAGGATCAAAGTGAACGCGCGCAGCTGATCATCAACAGTTGCGCACACCCCGATTATCGCGACGAGCTTCAAAGTTACGTCGATACAGCCATGGAGGGCCACTCACCAGAATCGCTGACCAACGCCTTCGCGATGCATCGCCAGTTCCTCAAAACCGGCGACATGCGCGAAACCCAATGGAGTTAGTGTATAGCAAATGAGTTTTGAGATCGGTCCAAAGTTCTAACAGACTCAAATGTAATATAACGGCGATGCAAGCATGTCTTTTCTTTACTCATCGCGTGCGTGAGAACAATACAGGCTTAGCAAGCGCCAAATGATGCTAAGACGACCGACATGGAAAAGGCTACGAGTGGCCATATGACTCACTTGGCAGAAGCGCTGCATATCCTGGAAGATTTCCCTCCTGTCCCAACGAATGAATGGGAGGCCGCGATTCACGTTGATCTGAAGGGGGACGACTACAACAAGAAGCTGGTTTGGAACTCGGATGAGGGCATCGTGGTGCGTCCCTACTACCGCAGTGAGGATATCAAGGATCTCGAATCGCAAATTGGACTAATCCCGGGCACATTACCGTTCGTCCGCGGACGCGGGTCGCAAAGCTGGAAGCAGGTGGAGTCTCAGGACGAGGTTGCGGCCGATGCCATCCGAGTCGACGCGATCCACGAGCAGGGCGGAACGATTGTTCAGGAGCTCGGTTACGGAATCGCGCTCGGTGTCGAGAGGCTGGTGGAACAGTCGCACGCAGGTAGCAACGTCGATGAGGCGGCGAAGGCTATCTGGTTTGTGCTTGCGATCGGGTCGAACTATTTCTTCGAGATCGCCAAACTACGCGCCGCGCGGATGCTTTGGGCGCGCGCAGTGTCCGCCTTCCAGCCGCGGGACGAATCGTCCTGCTTGATGAAGGTTCATGCCTGTACGGCTTTGTGCAATAAGAGCATCTATGACCCGTTCGCCAACGTTCTGCGCGCCACGACCGAGGCCATGGCTGCGGTGATAGGCGGCTGCGATTCTTTGGAGGTCCGGCCGTTCCGCTTCTCCGACCGGCTGGCGACGAATATCCAGAGGTTGGTGCAAGAGGAGTCGCACTTTGATCGTGTCGCGGACCCGGCGGGCGGCTCGTATTATGTGGAATGGCTCACCGATGCCCTCGCCAGTCAAGGCTGGCGGCTGTTCCTGCAGGTCGAGGCGGAAGGCGGATATACAAAGGCCAAGGGCTCCATTGATAGTGCCCTCGCGGAGTCGCGGGCCGCAAAAGACAAAGCGGTCGCGTCCCGGCGCCGCACGCTGGTGGGTGTAAATAATTACCCCGACCTGAATGAGACGATCAATGGGCCCGTGGAAGTGCCGCCAGGCAGCTGGCGCGCCGCGACCCCATTCGAATCCCTGCGGCTCGAAACCGAAGCGTTTACACGCGAACGCGGAAAACGACCCAAGATACTCCTGCTTGAACGCGGCGACCTGACGATGAGGCAGTCCCGTTCACAGTTTAGCCAAAACTTCTTTGGATGCGCCGGCTTCGAGATCGAAATCTCGCACGAATACGAACGTTCTGACGCAGACCTTATCGTTCTCTGCAGCTCAGATCCCGAGTACCTGGCACTGGCTCAGGAAGTCTGCCCGAAGGTTAGGCAGCCTGTCGTCGTTGCCGGCAATCCGAAAGCTCAACTCGAGCAACTGAAAGCGGCGGGAGTCCAGGGGTTCATTCACATCCGCACAGACGCAATCGCGGCTCTGACCGAGTGGGAGACGCGGCTCGGGATCGGAGCAGGAGGAAATAAGTAGCCATGGCAAGCATAACAAGACCAGATTTCACCAAGATCCCCTTGGATCTAGGCACGCATCCACGGCAGCGGGAGAAAGCCGCCGTTTGCTGGATGACGCACGAACAGATCCCCGTCAAGTCATATTACGCGGCCGAGGACCTTGCAGGGTTCCAGCATCTCGACTACGCCGCCGGGATTCCACCTTTTCTGCGTGGACCTTATTCGACGATGTACGTGTTGAGGCCTTGGACAATCCGTCAGTATGCGGGATTCTCAACGGCGGAGGAGTCCAACGCGTTCTATCGTCGCAATATGGCGGCCGGTCAGAAAGGTCTCTCGGTGGCCTTTGACCTGCCCACAC
>CAZMNG010000584.1:0-3677 GCA_964567505.1 uncultured Chthoniobacterales bacterium | reverse complement strand
TTGTGTGTGTCGAGGCCCGGCTCCTCGATAGTTCCGGGGATAATGAAGTTCATAAATCACCATTACAATTTCCCAGGCCGGTCGTCTCGCACTTTTTTGCTTTTGCGTCACATCTTTTTGCGATTGCGTTAATAGGTTCTGAAGAAGGTGCACTGCCCCAATGAACACAGCCAGTCGCTACGGTGAACTGTATAACTGGTCGGTGACCGACCCGACATCTTTTTGGCAAAGCCACGCGGAAGCAATCCATTGGCAGACCCCTTTCCATACGGTCTGCGATTTCAGCAATCCGCCGTTCGCACGATGGTTTGTCGGAGGTAAAACAAATATATGCTATAACGCTGTCGATCGCCATCTTGAGAGCCGTGCGAATCAGCCAGCCATTTTCTTCTACTCGTCCGAGATCGGGACAGAAAAGGTTATCACTTATCGGCAACTTCATCGCGAGGTGACCCAATTCGCAGCGGTTCTGAAAAAGTTAGGGATCAATAAGAAAGATCGCGTGGTGATCTATCTGCCGATGATTCCGGAAGCCGCCTACGCCATGCTGGCTTGCGCCAGAATTGGAGCGATTCACTCCGTCGTGTTTGCCGGATTCGCCGCAAGCAGCCTGGCGAACCGGATTGTGGATGCCCAAGCGAAGTTAGTGATAACGGCCGACGCAGCGACGCGAGCGGGCAAACTCGTGCCATTGAAGAGATTGGTCGACGAAGCATTGATGCAAAGCGAAACCCCGGTCGAACACGTGTTGATTATCCACCGGGGTATCGAACCGGATATTGAGTTGTACGATGAGCGAGACCTGCTCTACGGCGATCTCGTTCGGGAGGTGCGGGGGTCCAGGTGGAGCCTGAATGGTTGGAATCCACGATGCGACCGCATATCCGCCCACATCGCGCTGGACTCCCTTGGGTTTAGCCGTGGTTCCGGAGGTGTAGAGAATGGAGGAAGTCTCGTTTTTTCGCCAGGTTGGCCGCCAAATATATGATTGATCGTGGAGGTCAACAGGATCCGAAATACTTGCAACAACATGACGTGAGCTGCTTGCGGACTCTGTTCCTGATGGGGGAACCCCTGGATAAATCCACCTCAAATTGGATTCGCGATGCTCTAGGGGTACCGGTTATAGATAATTACTGGCAGACCGAAATAGTCATGCCGATATAGCTTAGTCCGCGGCGGTCGGTGTCCAGGACGAAATAAAAGGGCAAGCGATTCATTGCTTTGCTGTCGTTCGTCAAGGCACGGCGAAAGGGGAACCGGAACTGAAGCAAGAGATCCTTAAGATTATTCTCCGGCATCTGGGTGCGATCGCGCGTCCGGCTGCAATCCATATCGTCAAATTACTGCCGCGAACACGGTCCGGTAAGATTGTGCGACGCGCAATTCAAGCCCTCGTGGAAGGGAAGAACTTGGGCGATCTGAGCACGCTTGAGGATTACATCGCTATCGAAGAATTAAAGGCGGTGGTGGCTGAATCAATACTGCAGGACCTGCGCAACGAGGTGCGGAACCTCGCATACGCGAGCTGGCTGGAGCGTGTCCACGGGGGAGAAAGCGACTTTGGGGATGAACGGTCCGATTGGTTCAGAGCTCGCAACGAGCTCGGCATCCCTGCAAATCTCGTATTGTAATTGGTTAAATGATCGGGCTTGCTTCCATTGGCACCTTTGGGAAGAGGGATTATTTACAAATTCCGGCGGCAGTCGTCTGGCCGTTTTTTGCTTTAGCGTTAGCCTTTTTGCGATTGCGTTAAAAGTTTTTGACAAAAAAGGAGGGTCGGCCGAGAATTGAACAATTCCAAGCACCGGCGGCGGGTCGATCTTTGGAAAGCAATACCCCATGGCGAATAACAGCAGCGACGAACCGCGAACACTGGAAATCCGAAAATATCAGAACCGGCGCTACTATGACAGCACTCGCAGCCGGCACCTTAGCCTGCAGCAGATTCACAAACTGATCATCGAAGGGTACAATATCCGCGTGCTGGACGCGAAAACGAACGAAGACATCACCTTGAAGATTCTCACCCAGATTCTGCTCGAATATGAACCGGTCAAGCTGGACATGTTCTCGAATGAGTTGCTTACCCGCGCAATTCGCGTGAACGACCGATTGCTGAAGGATTTCGTGGACGTTTACTTCCGGCAGGCGTTCGAGGCGTTCTGCATCTCGCAAAAGCAGGTCGATCACATGCTCCGTCAAACCCATCATTTGACCTCCGTCCTGCCCGCGGCGGCGTCGTCGGCAGCCAACCTTCTCCCGCCTTGGATGCCTCTTTCCGCTCCCATTCCGTCCGCACCGGCTCCGGCCGGCGCGTCAAACGAGGATCTCGGATCTGCTGCAGTACAAAACGAGATGGCAGCGCTTCGCGAAGAGGTTTCGAAACTGAAGGCACAATTCAAACTCCGCAGTTCCTCGCCGCGCAAAAAGCAAAAGAAGTAGCCCAATGCGCGCGCCTTTTTACAAATTTGTGCAAATGCACAAAAATTCTTGGCGCGGTTCAAAAAACCGTGCAATGTTGCATTCGAAAGCTCAGGAATCACCCGGAGCCCTCACAAGGAAAACAAAGAAGGAAAAAAGATGAGCGCTACAGAAACCAAAAAGGCAACCGCGGCAACGTCGGAAACCATGGACGAGGTTTTTCACGAGGCCATGCGCAGTTATGAAAAGGCGCTGAAATCGGGCATTCAACTGCAAGAGGAATCAGTGAATCTCTGGAAAGACCTGCTCACCAAGCTCGGGTCCCCAGAGGAGCTCAAGGCGAAGCTCGAGTCGATGACGGCGGACGTTTTCCCGCAGGCTCGCAGGCGGATGGAGGAGTTTGTCGAGACGTTCAATCGCACGAGCAATCAGACAATTGATCTGTTCGAGAAAACACTCGGCGTTTACCAGGCCACGTCGGTGACCGATGCACAGCGCCGCGTGCATGATCTGATCGAAAGCTCGCTAACCGCTCTGCGGGTCAACGTTCACACCGCCCTGAATACGAACGGTAAAATCATCGCTTCGTGGAAGGAACTGGTGGATCGTTTCGGCCCGGCCGTGAACTAATCACACATCCTCAGTGGCGCCCGCCGCTCAAACGCCGGGCGCCAGATCGGGATCTCACCGGGGCTTCGGCGGCGGCGGAATGGGGATCGCAATGGCCCTTGAACTAGGATAATCTGTGGAGCGTTCGGGCAGCCAAATCGCGCCGCCCGAAGCTCCAAGAACCAAACCTACCAACTTTAGAATAATCCCACTATGAGCGATAACATGAACAAAGGCTTCGATCAGGTCGCCGCTTTCCAGAAACTCTGGACGGACTCCTTCGCGAACGTGACCAGCGTCTGGTCTCAGTTTTCCCCCGGCTCCCCGCCCGCCGACGAGATGCGAAAGATGCGGGGCGGAATGCTGAAAGTGCTGGCCGAAACCTGGGATGAATACATGCGGACGCCCCAATTCATGGAAATGATGAAGGCATCGCTGAACGGCGCGCTCGACCTCAAACGCATGTCTCGCGACGGAATGAACCAGGTGCATGAACAATTCGAAACCCCGAGCAAAGAGGATATTGATGGCGTGTTGATGGCTATTCGCCATGTGGAGCGGCGGCTTCTCGACCGGCTCGAAGGACTTGATGACCGGGTGGCGAACCTGGACGAAAAAATCGACAAGGTCGATCAGCGCATCGC
>CAZMNG010000583.1:0-3689 GCA_964567505.1 uncultured Chthoniobacterales bacterium | reverse complement strand
CAGTACCCCGTCTGGCCGGTTGCCGGAACAATTCTAAAGCTTTTCACTGTAAGTCCGAAATATTAACAACAGCCATTTTGCTATAGACTTTCCATGCGTCCGACTCGACGAAACAACCGGCGATCGAGTTCCCGCCACGCGGATCATTCTGCGTCAGCCGATCTTTTCTCAAGTGCCGTTCAAGAACGTTTAGAAAGACTCCATGCGCAGCAAAAAGCGGCTGTTGACGCGAGAGGTACTCGTACCGATGAGAGTCCGTCGCGCAAGCAGCCGGGATTAAATTCTGGTGCCGAACTTCCACAATCTCCACAGATCGAATCCGACCCTGACACGTTGGAAAATGCGGGGCCAAGCGAGCTTCGCAATCAATGCGCACCTCCGACGTCGCCACCCTTATCGGACGCAGGAGCAGGGATTGCTCAGGAATCCAGCGCAGTTTCCTTTTTTCCTGCGCGCGCGCTGAATGAATTCGTCTACTGTCCGCGACTATTCTACTACGAGTTCGTCGAAGGAGTATTTGTCGAATCTGCCGATACCTTGCGTGGCTCGAGCATTCACCGGCGGGTGGATTCCGGTACAGGCGCAATGCCCGATCCGGCGAGTCCAGGTTCCGAGAATGGTGATGCCTCGGAATCCGCCTCGGATGGAACCGAGACGATTCACTCCCGCTCAGTCTCGCTCGGCTCCGAGCGGTTCGGTGTGACGGCCAAGCTGGACCTTGTCGAACTTCGGGGATCCGCATGCGAACATTCCCATGACTTGCTCGCGGCTGAGGTTTCACCGGTCGACTACAAAGCCGGGTCTCCGCGCATCGTCGACGACGCGAACGAGCTATGGCCGACTGACAAGATGCAGCTCGGTCTTCAAATTCTGCTGCTCCGGGAAAACGGGTACAATAGCCGGACCGGTCTCATTTATTACCGGGGCACCAGGCAGCGCGTGCCACTCGAGATGACTATTGAGCTCGAGGCCTGGATAGTCGAGCAGATCGCTGCCGCGCGCCGAGTGGCGGCAGGTCCAATTCCACCGCCTCTCGCCGGTTCGCCGAAATGTGTTCGTTGCTCTTTGAATTCCGTCTGTCTTCCGGACGAAACGCGACTGCTGTCCGAACTGAGCGCGACCCAGTTGGAGCGAACAGTTGATCTACAACCGAGTGATCACGCCGGCGGGCCCTCGGTTCCCCGCAGGTTGATTGCGCCAAGGGATGATGCGCGGGTCCTCTACCTGAACAAACCAGGCCTGCGTGTGGGACGTAAGGGTGAGCTACTGGTCGTAAAGGAAGAGAGTAAGACGCTTGAGGAGATTCGAATCGGAGACATCGGGCATGTTTCTCTTATTGGCAATATTCAGCTCTCGACGCAGGCGATTCAGATTCTGTGCGACAAAGAGGTCCCGATAACATACTTCTCCATGGGAGGTTGGTTTTACGGAATTACCAGGGGACACGAACTGAAGAACGTGTTCACCCGGATGGAACAATTCCGAACGGCGCGCGACCCGATAACCTGCCTTGCACTGGCCCGGAAGTTTGTGACGGGAAAGATCCGCAATCACCGGACGATGCTGATGCGGCTGCATCTGGAACCGCCTCCGGCGATCGTTGCAAAACTCAAAACGCTGGCTGAGTCCGCCTTAGAGGCAACGTCGCTTGCCGAATTGCTTGGCACCGAGGGCGCCGCGGCCAGCTTCTATTTTTCCCATTTTGCCGGGATGCTGAAGACGGAAGACGAACTGGCAACATCCGTGCCCGAGCCTGGACCTCAGATGCGATTTAACTTCGCCGGTCGCAACCGCCGTCCTCCGACCGACCCGGTGAATGCGTTGTTATCACTGTCTTATAGTTTGTTGGCGAAGGATTGCACATTGGCCGCGATGGCAGTCGGGCTGGATCCCTACGTCGGGTTCTATCACCAGCCCCGTTTTGGCAGACCGGCACTGGCTTTGGATGTCATGGAAGAGTTTCGTCCCCTGATTGCCGAGTCGGCCGTCCTGACATGCATCAACAATCGGATGGTGCTTCCAAAACATTTCGTCCAGGCCGGCAAAGCGGTTAACCTTTCGCCGGCGGGGCGAAAGCTATTTTTCCAAGCTTACGAACAGAGGATGAGCGCGCTCGTCACTCATCCGATTTTCGACTATAAAGTCAGCTATAGACGAGTGCTCGAATTGCAATTTCGCTTACTGGCTCGATTTCTTACTCAAGAGATTCCGGAATACCCACCGTTCCTTACCCGGTGAGACTGGGCGCCGATCGATGCGAACAACGTACATCGTTTGTTATGATATAGCGGACCAGAAACGCCTGCGGCGAGTATTCAAGGTCTGCCGTAACTACGGAAATCATCTTCAGTTCTCTGTATTCGAATGTGATTTGAGCCCGGCCGAGAAAATCGAACTCGAGCGCAAACTGAGCGAGGTGATGAATCTGAAAGAGGACCAGGCGCTTTTCGTTGCCCTAGGACCCGCGGACGGGCGAGGCGATCGCGTTATCACCGCATTGGGACTGCCTTACACCCGTTTCGATTCTGCCTGTTACGTGGTGTGAACCTGTGATATGCCCGGTATGCCGCGGGCTCGATCTGCGGCAATTCTTTGATAGTTTAGCAATCTGCGAGCGGCAACATGGTGAACTTTTGGTCGTGGGCGCTCGCGGGTTGAAATTGAACCACTTGCGATGAATCAAAGCACACATACTGTTGCTTCTGTGCACGGATCCGTTGAGCGCTCGCAAATGGCGTGCGGATGCCTTGGCGCCAAGCGCCTTACACAGAGGCTGTTTCCGCGTTCGAGAGAACGCGGCTCCATTGAAGCAAGATAAGTTTGTGCCGCGGGTGTTTCCACCTGAGCCGGTTTCCGCGTTCGAGAGAACGCGGCTCCATTGAAGCATGGGCATCCGGCCGAGGAGTCAAAAAAGGTTACGGGTTTCCGCGTTCGAGAGAACGCGGCTCCATTGAAGCAGGATTTCAGCTAAATACAGCGGATTCGAAATCGATGGTTTCCGCGTTCGAGAGAACGCGGCTCCATTGAAGCTGGGGAAGTTTTGCCATAACATTAGGGAATAACTTGGTTTCCGCGTTCGAGAGAACGCGGCTCCATTGAAGCATTGGAGAAACCGATTATCACGATCTGGAAAACTGGGTTTCCGCGTTCGAGAGAACGCGGCTCCATTGAAGCATTCCCTTGTGCCCGACAACATTGGTCTCGAGTTCGCGAGTTTCCGCGTTCGAGAGAACGCGGCTCCATTGAAGCATGTTGAGAATATTGTTCCTGGCCTGCTTGTCGTGCAGGGTTTCCGCGTTCGAGAGAACGCGGCTCCATTGAAGCTTGCCGTCAATTGTCTTGTGGCAACCCGCCTATATTTCGTTTCCGCGTTCGAGAGAACGCGGCTCCATTGAAGCAAAAGAATCTACCGCCGAAGCTGCCGATGCCATGCAGGTTTCCGCGTTCGAGAGAACGCGGCTCCATTGAAGCAAGCCTTTCCCGTAAAGGTCGGCCATTATTGTCTCGCGTTTCCGCGTTCGAGAGAACGCGGCTCCATTGAAGCATGAATGATTTTGATATGTTGGAATGGGTAGAGGCCGGTTTCCGCGTTCGAGAGAACGCGGCTCCATTGAAGCGATTGGGTGTCCGTCGACCCGATCACGATCCCGTGGTTTCCGCGTTCGAGAGAACGCGGCTCCATTGAAGCA
>CAZMNG010000582.1:0-3690 GCA_964567505.1 uncultured Chthoniobacterales bacterium | reverse complement strand
CCTATTGATCGCGAATTATCGGCTCGACGGGCAGCACAGCATGGCGCGAGTCGCGGATTTGCTAGAAACGGGACTCCGATCCAGGGGAGCCGAGGTCCATGCGGTTCGGCCGGAGCCGCTCTTTGGACGATTTGCTAATGGGCATCGTGGAATCGCAAAATGGCTGGCTTACATCGACAAATACGTTCTGTTTCCGTTCAGTCTCATACGGCGGGCACGCCGGTGCGCGCTGGTCCATATCGTTGATCAATCAAACGCGATCTATCTCTTTTGGCTTCGCTCCGCGAAGGTCGTTGTAACCTGCAACGATCTGTTGGCGGTTCGATCGGCATTACGCGAAATCCCCGAACATCGTACCGGATTCACCGGTAGACTGCTTCAGAAATGGATTCTGGCCGGTTTGCGTCATGCTGATCACATCGTGTGCATTTCAGAGGCGACGAAGCTCGATGTCCTGCGATTAACCGGCAAACCAGAGGAGAAGGTGTCTACAATTTATCTCGGACTCGATCCAGTATTCGAAGCTGAATTGCAGGGCAGATTAAACAAGACAGCAGCCGGAGCTGCAGAAGGCCTATGCAATGAAGGAGAATCGGCTTCGAGAAAAACAGCGTCCGCAAATCCCAGCGCGCTTGCACGGAGTGAGCCGGTTGATTACGTCCTGCACGTCGGAGGTGACACCTGGTACAAAAATCGCCGTGGAGTTTTGCGCATCTATCTCGAGATCCGGCGACGCCTCGGTAGCCTTGCTCCGAACCTCATCATGGTCGGACCCGCTCTGGGACCGGAAATCCCGGGAGTTCAATTCTTGCCAGAAGTCACGGATCCGATGTTAACGGACCTTTACCGCAATGCTGCGCTCCTGCTGTTCCCCTCGCTCTACGAGGGATTCGGCTGGCCGGTGGTCGAAGCTAACGCGTGTGGTTGCCCGGCGGTCATCAGCGAGATTGCTCCCCTGATCGAAGCGGGAGGAGACGCTCCCGTCTTGATCTCAGATCCTCGTGACATTCAAAACGCTGCCGATCGGGTCATTGAAGTTTTGAGCGGCGATTCCCACACCAGGCAGCGCCGGCGCGAGGCGGGTTATGAGAATGCCAGCAGATTTTCGTGCCGGCAAATGATCACCCAATATGTTGAGCTCTACGCTTCAATGACGCCCGAATGAGCCGGTCGATCCTGCATTTGATTCGAACATTGGACCCGGAGCGAGGGGGCCCGGTTACGTTTCTCAAACAGGTCTCCGCGGTGCACGCCGCGATGGGAGTACGGGTTGCGATTCTCACTCTCGACCGCAACGAACCGGCCTGGGTGGCGGATCTGCCGGTGTCTGCGCTTGAATGCGCACCGAGCCGGGGCAGCTACGGCTACAATCCGAGTCTGGGCGCTATACTGGCTGAGCTAGCAGGCACGTTCGACGCGATGGTAGTCCACGGGCTTTGGCAATTCCACGGGTTATGCGCGATGCGCGTTTCGGCGAGAATCGGTGTTCCGTACTTCGTCTTTCCGCACGGCATGCTGGATCCATGGTTCAGAAGATCGTACCCGCTCAAGCATCTGAAGAAGCAGGTCTACTGGGTGCTGGCTGAACGAAGGGTGCTGCAAGGCGCCAGAGCTGTCCTTTTCACCTCCAAGAATGAGTTACGCCTGGCGAAAGCCACATTTCTACCCGAGGCCCGGTATCGAGGCCGAATCCTTCCGCTTGGGGTGGAGAAGAGCCCGGCGGACTCTGATCGGTTACGCGAATTGTTTTTGCAGGAATTCCCCCACTTACGGGGGCGCCGGTTCCTGCTTTTTCTTGGGAGGCTGCATCCTAAGAAAGGATGCGATCTTTTGGTCACAGCGATGGCCCGGATGCGACCCCCGATCGACCTGGTGTTTGCGGGGCCGAGTTCGAACGACGAATACGTTTCCCGCCTCAAAAGATACGCGAAAGGACTTCCAATCTCATTTACCGGCATGCTTCACGGCGACACAAAGTCAGGCGCTCTTGCGTCGGCCGAAGCGCTGATTCTGCCTTCGCACCAGGAGAATTTTGGTGTTGTTGTTGCAGAGGCACTTTCCTTCGGGACGCCTGCTTTGCTTTCCAACCAGGTCAGCATTGCGGAGGATGCGGTCTCATCTGGAGCCGGCTTTGTGGAGCCGGACACGCTCACTGGAACGGAGCGCCTGATTGCGCGCTGGCTGCAGGAGGGCACACCTGCGATGCGAACTGCAGCATTAAATTGTTTTCAGAATCGCTTTGACATTAAGCACTCGGCCACAGAGCTAATGAAAATCATTTCCGGCGATGGTTAGGAACTACTCGGCTTCGAACAGGCTCGGAAGATTGCTCTGGTGGACCGTCTACATCGTCCTGTTTCGCTACTCTCCGAGACCGCTGCATCGTTGGCGCTCGTTCCTTTTGCGCTGCTTCGGTGCACAGCTCGGATTCGGATGCCATGTTTATGCGTCCGCGCGGATATGGGCGCCATGGAATTTAGAGTGCGGTTCGCGGGCGTGCATTGCGGACGATGCGGAAGTTTATAACCCGGTGACAGTGTCGCTGGGAGAGGGCGTTGTGGTATCCCAAGGTGCATATCTTTGTGCAGCGTCGCACGATTACTCAAACCCGGAATTTCCACTCGTCCACGGGGCGATTGTTGTGGGCGACAGAGCGTGGGTTGCGGCGCGCGCCATTGTTCTGATGGGGGTGAGGATCGGTGAGGGGAGCGTGATCGGAGCAGGGAGTGTCGTCACGAAAGATGTGCCGCCAAACACACTTTGTGCCGGCAATCCGGCGCGCGTTATCAAGAAGATCGACAGATGAGAGTCGCGGTCAGCGTCGTGATCCCGACGAAAAATGAAGGGCACAACCTGGAGAGGTGCTTGCGATCGGTTGCGTGGGCTTCGGAGATCTATGTGATCGATTCTCAAAGCGCGGACAGCACCTGCCGGATTGCAGCAGAATGCGGCGCGAAAGTTGTGCAGTTCGAGTATAGAGGCGGCTGGCCCAAAAAAAAGAATTGGGCGCTGGCAAATATTCCCTTTGCGAACGAGTGGGTCCTTTTGCTCGATGCGGACGAGGTGGTGATGGTGGGGGCCCGGGAAGAGATTGCAGCCGCGCTCCAGGCCGGCAACTCAGTTGCGGGATATTGGATTAATCGGCGATTCATGTTTCTAGGCAAATGGTTGAAACACGCCTATTACCCGAATTGGAATTTGCGTTTGTTCAAGCACGCGCTGGGCCGGTTCGAAAAATTAGTCGAGGGTGAAACTGACAGTGGCGATGTCGAGATCCATGAGCACGTGTTCGTCAACGGCCCAACCGGCCACCTGCAGACGGAGCTTGAACATTACGCTTATCCGTCCGTGGAGCTTTTCATCGAGAAACATAACCGGTATTCAAATTGGGAAGCTCAGTACCAATTGGAACTAGGCCGAAAAAGAGCAGACCTGCGGCCCCAGCACGGGCGCGTGAGTCTGCGCCGTCGATTGAAGCTCGCCTCCAGAAATCTCCCGATGCGACCGTTCTTCCGCTTTTTGTACATCTACATTGTGCAACGTGGATTTCTGGACGGGATCGAGGGCTATTACTTTGCGCGACTTCATGCTTGTTATGAATGGATGTCTGTCGTTAAGACATACGAGCGGAAGCGCCATGCGAATCGCGGTTTGGGGAATTAACTACGCTCCGGAGCGTATCGGTATCGG
>CAZMNG010000581.1:0-3693 GCA_964567505.1 uncultured Chthoniobacterales bacterium | reverse complement strand
CATTCTTTCCCGGTTCCTGGACCGTGCACATGCGTCCTCCTTCTACTTCGCGTTCGCGGTTTGCGCGCCCTTGAGTACGATCACCAGTACGCGTCCGTCGGACTGAATGTTCCCGCCGGTTGCAGTCTTCGCTGTCTTGATGGGATTGGAGCGCGTCATGTACGACATCGCTTCCACTTGTCCTGCCTGCTGCAGCGTCGCGCCGATGAAGTCGCGCTCGTTGTCGACGTCCTGATCGATTTTGTGCGTGATCGCATTCGCCGAGCGCTGGTCTTGCTCGATGCCGACGTCGTGCGTGCCCGCGCCGACCCACATGGTTTGCTGCGCCGTGCTCCACGGCGCACTCCATATGCGGAAGTGATGCCGCTGCGCCGCGACCATCACCGCCTCGGCGCGTTGATAGCCGAAGTCCTGCGGCCTGCCGAACAGGTACAACATGCTCATAGGCACCGAGACATAAACGTTTTTCTGCAACGTCGCCAACAGCGCGCTGACCACCGCATCTTTATTCGTCTTGTCCGCCGGAATCCAGGCCGCCGTCTTCAACGCGTTGCTCACCTGCTGCTGTGTTCCCACGATCACGAAGTTGACCAGGTCTCCGGGATTGCCTCCCTGCGCCCGATCGCTCACGCGATACGGCAGCTTGGCATCGAGTTCGGCGAACAGGCGCTCAAAGTCGTAGTTGCTCTGGCTGGCCGCTGCTCCGCTTGCGGTTGCAGCACTGGTCGAAGTGCGGTCGATGTGCACTTCATACTTGCCATCCGGCGTCTGCATGGAATCCTGGTTGATACCTAGATAGAGCCGTCCCGCGACGGGCGCTTGCACCGTTCCATCTGCGCCAATAAAGAACGGCGTCGCGGCATCGCTATTGCCGATGCGTGCTACCAGCGCGCCGCGGCCAGCGCTGGGAACCATCAGCGCGCGCAAAGTGTCAACCCATCCGCGCGCTACGCCGTTCGCCGTCACGCCGGAGTTATTGCCCATGTTGACTGTTCCTTTCGCGGTGATGTGCAGTTTGTCGCCCGCCTGCACATCCATGCCAGTGTCAACCCATTTCTGGCTGCCGCTAACCGTGATGTTCGTACTCGTGCTGGTTGCCGCGCTGGCGGCGAATAGCGGAGCAAAAGCGGTCGCGCGACTTACGCAGCACAATGGGAAAACAGCGAAAGCTACTGCACTGACGATCGAACAGGCAAATTTCATCGGCCGGACTACGATCTCCTCACACAATATAACCACGTGCCTGCGATAAGGTTGCGGCTGACCACCGGCGCAACCCGTACACCGCCGTTCAGCGCTGCGCCTCGCTGAACATGAACTTCCCCAGGTACATGGGATAAGACTTGGGCGGCGTGGGCTTGGCCGTGTCCACGGGATACGGTCCCTGCGCCAGCGTCGGAAATCCCCAGATGTCTCCGCTGCGCATGTCGATGACGACCTTGCCATACATCTGCGCCGTGCCATCTGGCTTGCGAATCATGGTGTAGCCCGGCTCGACATAGAAGGGATACCCCTCTTCAACTTGCGCTCGCACCGGCACCGGCTGCACGATAGGACGAAACACAACAGCGGCCAATAGGATTGCGATCACTATCAGCATTACTTTCATAAAGCGATCCAGCTTCATAAACCCCTCCCAGGCACAGAGTGAACTCGCGTCTATTCTCCACCTTGCGTCTCTTACTACCCCCACCCCCCCCAAAAAATGCAAAGTATTCAAAACACTAGGCCCGAATAGGGAAAGTATTCAATCTAGAGACTTTATAGGCAGAGTATTCGAAACAAGCAGCTTAGATCAAATCGCCTGTGTCGCACTTTTCTAACTTATTGAAAACGCGGGAAGCAAAATTCGCCAACCCGCGACATTGCCCCAAAGTATTCGGAATAAGGCACTTGATCTAGAAAATGATCTTGGGAGTCGCTCTGTCCCCTTTTTCAGTTTTAAAAGAGCCGTCGGCCATGGCAGCGCTCAAAAGGTGCTGGTGAGCCATCGGGCACACTGACCCCACGCTAACAGCGTAAAGCATGGGCAGCGGTTGTCAAGATTACGAAAGGACAACTGGCCCCTCTAGTCCTTTCGTAACCCGCGACGCGAAGCACTCCTTATAGCAAGTAATAACCGGCCACTGGCAACGGTTCTACGGCATAATCTCCTATAGGGACAGTTTGCTGAAAAACTCGACCCGAGGCGTTTTTGAAAGGGCGTAGCTCTAGCTATGCCGTAGCAAGTCCTTTTTTCTTGTCATCACGAGGCGGCTTTAAAGCCGCCGAGGGATCTGCTTTTCCGACTCTTTCGGCAAACCGCTTACCCCGTAAGTTTCCACCCGGGTAACCTCAGGGGCTAAAGAGTCTGCGTGAGAATTTGCGAGTGGAACGTATCAGCCGAAAATCCCGTCCGTAAGGACGACTCAGTTCAGCCCAGGACACAGCCGCAGGCGGAGTCCTAGGGGCAAGTGGGAAATTGATCCGAGTCTGTAGGGACGGCACCGGTTCTCACGCAGACTCTGAAACCCGACACTCGAACGACTCGTACGCCACGGCTGAAGCCGTGCCCTTTCAAACCGCTTTATGAGATAGCTGATAGCTTCGAGATTGCTTCTAACATCTAGAGCGGGACTCGAACCGCGACATCGAACTTCGAATAGTACTTCTTCACATCCTCTGGTCCGTACTTTGCCTTGAATTTCTCGACCACCGATTTGACGGTCTTAGAATCGGTAAGCGGAACCGCCTGGACCTTGCCTTCCTTGTCTCGTGCCGAGATTCGGATTTGTGGATTGTGCAGGACGTTTTTGTACCACTGCGTCTCCGAACCTTGCACTGGCAGCAGAAAAAGCGTGTCGCCTTCCAGAACGAACCACACGGGTCTGGAAATCGTCCGGCCCGATTTCCTGCCGGTCACGCTGATCTGGATCTGGCGGTACCGCGCCAGACGGTCCTTTAGTCCATCCTTCGAACTTGCCATGCGTTTCCTCCGTGCGGAGATTGGGAAGTGAATTTGCGCGGGAGCAGGACGCAACTTGCCTGAGATTGTGCACTCGGTGCGGTCCGCCGTCAATCAGCCTTTAGATGGTAACGGAATAATTTCTTAGAAGGCTTATCTCTGCCATCGGGGTATACCTTCGGACTGCCAAATTCTGAATGCTAAAAGCTAGAAGCTAGGAGCTAAAAGCTAACAGAGGACCGCGACCTAATATTTTCCCCGAAACAGATACACCAACTCGATAACCAGAATAATCACCACCATCAACTCCAGCACAAAGCCGCGGCTCTGATGAAATTCGTCGATAAGGGATCGATAGAGTCCCTCGGCGATGCGGAGCTTCTCGTTAACCAGGTTCTTATATTCGGGGACACCCACCTTGGCCGCAGCCAGCCGGTATAGCCGCGCCGAGTACATATCGCTGACAAACTTGATGGCGTTATCGGAGCGCTCCACCAGCTCCGTCACTTCTACGGTGATGCCGTTCAGGCGCAAGGCTTCCGCGCGCATCGTCCAACGCCGCAGGATTCCAGCGCGATGTTTCAGCGACGCGTAGACCACGGCCAACTCGCGCGTGAGCCATTCGTCATAGTGACGAAACTCGAGCAACTGCGAGTTGGCATACTCCAGAATCTGCACCGAGGTCTCCGCTCCCGCCGGTGTGTCGTACACCAGCGCGGCATTCCATCCCACCGTTATCAGGTCGTTGG
>CAZMNG010000580.1:0-3696 GCA_964567505.1 uncultured Chthoniobacterales bacterium | reverse complement strand
ACTCCCTGCGGATCGGCCCGACGTTCTCTCGGATTCGGCGATCGCAGCGCGAACTGCGCACAAATTCTCTGCGATGTCCGGCTCCATTTATCCTTTCATTAACTTATTCCGCGCAAAAGATCGTATCAAAGCATTTACTGGCGGTTCGTCAAACCCGGCACAACGCCGGGGAGCACTATCGCACCAGCAAACCCATTGCCAGGGCACCTCCCGAAATCAGCGCAGCGGCGTCATAGGCTGTGATCGGCCCAACCGATTCATCGACCAAGCCTTCTGTTACCCGGCGTCGCGAAAGCACGATTGGGCTAAGATGCCTTGCAATCTCGCTCGTTTCCGGAATCGCCATTCCGTCCACGTACCGACTAACGACCGGCATCATTCCAAGACCGAGCGCCAGCATCGGTCTCGACGCGTCGTAGATTCGCTCGAAAAACGACTTCGCATCAAAGTAGAGAAACAGGTCATTCGGTTCTTGCACCAGCTGTGAGACCGACGTGAATTGCTCGTCGGTTTTCAATCCAGGGGCACCGGTTCGCAGCCGGTTTACAAGGTCCGAAAATTTTGATTCGCTCCCGGACACCAGCAGATGGTCAGCTGCGAGTCCAAAAACAATCGACGCACTCTTGTTCACCCGCATCGAGTACGCAGGGATTGCCGCAATCTCCGTCTTCCTGCAGCTCTCCGAAAATTTCTCGGCCACGACTTGATCCATCAGATGCTGAAACTTGCCGGGGTCGATCACTTGAAGGGAGAACGCGGCATTCAAAGAATCCGGCGTCGAATCGCGATCAACGATGATCTCGGCTCCTGACACCAGCTTGTCGAGATCCGCCGGATCGACACCAAATAATTGCGCTTCGCCCATATAATCCCGTATTAGTTCGGCCAGCGCTGAGTCCGCAGCGAATCGATCGCACCATTTCCAGATTTCGGAAAGACCAACGCGCGAAGCCAGATAGCCGACGGTGGACGAACTCGTCATCGACAATCCCGGCCGACCCAGCGACCCGCTCGTCGCAGGAGGACCGGTCAAAGTGCATACGGTGCCGCGCAACCTCGCCCCTTCGATGGTCGTCACCGCCAGCACCGCACGAGTGTTAGTCGGGGTATTCTGCCCGGGACACCGCCAATGGAAGCCGGTGAGAGAATTGAACGACGGTTCACCTTGCACAAATATCAACGCATCATAGAGCAACGGAACATTTGTCCGGCATTGACTAAACAGCTCCTGCGATTGCAAGCCGGCTGACTTTGCTTTCGAATTTCGAACTGCTTCCTTTAATAATTCGGTGCTCCGGCTCAGCAAGGTCCAGGCACCTATCCGCATGCAAAACGGCTGCGCCAATACCGGCGCAGTTGCACCGGCATGTTCCAATTGCTCAGGTCGCATCTGCTTGCTTCCAACCCCGAACAGCGCCTTCGAAATGTCCGCGATTTCTCGCTGCGACGTCGACGAATCCGCTGCCGCCTTGAACCCGCAGATCCAGGAATCCATCCTGGGCTGCGTCATGCCAAAAAACAGCGCACCACACCGCAACTCAGCAAAGGCGCGTCCGGCTGCCTGCCAATTTGCCGGAATCTTGGAGATAGGCTTTTTGAGAAACCGCTGGACGGAGGGTTCTGCCAACATCTGGGAGATGGACGTATCCGGCCAGCGCTTGGCTGTCTGATCGATCTTCGGCAATTCAACGTAGAGCAGGCACTCCGCGGGCGCGATCTGGGCTGGCAACAACGTTTCTGCGTCTCGCCGCCAAAGGATAAACACTCCGATCGCTATGAGCAACAAGAGCAACCAACCGGCGAATAGTCGTTTCATTTATAAGCGCGGTAAGGATGACGCCATCAGTCAATTTGTCGAGGCTCTCTTGGGCAGGCCGAATCGTGTTCGTCGAAGCCGGAATCCGGCGCTTGCAGGTCGTCGCTTACGCCGAAACCGGCTGTTTGAGCCCTGAGTCTTCAGCCTTCGGGTGCGACTGGCGGAATGACGAACGATACTGCGCCAGGGCGCGGGCCCAGGCCGGGTTCATCAGGTCGGACGGAGTTTTCCAGACGAGATTGTGCAAGTAAGCCAGGGTCTCGCCATCGGCGAGAAGCGCTCGCTTCTGCTGCGAGCTCAATGAATCGGGGCCCTCTTTGAAGAGCTTTGTTGCGAGCGATTCAACGTAGCCATCCACAGCGGGAGACTCAATCTCGCGAGCACGTTGCAGGGCGACGTGCACGGCATTGTAAAATGGATCGAGCACCACGTGAATAAACTGGTCTCCCTCGCGGAGCTGCAATCGAAACTCGGCTGCCAGTTCCTGCGGAGGGTGGAGCTCCTCCGGCGTCTGGAAAAGGTTGCGCAACAAATCGGTGCGGGCACTAATCCGAGCAACGGGGATTGCCATCAATAACCCGATCAACAGCGGAGATAGCCAGGCTAGATAAGCTGGCCCAATCCACCAGGCCAATGCTGCAAATCCAATCCCAGCGAATGCCAAAGGCCAATATTCGCGAATGATTTCGATCCATCCCGGGCCTGCGCCACCGTCTCGCGTCTGGGTATTCCAAGTGACCGTCTGGCCTGCAATGTTGCGCATAACGAATCTGGTGTGGAACCACAACAGAACCGGCGCAGTCACAATCGAGAACAGCGTTTCCGCTATTACACTGGCCAGAATTCGGATCGGCCCCCCGTACGCGGCCACCTCTTTTGGCTTGGTAAAAAGATGGATCAAACTCAAAACCTTCGGACCAAACAACAGGATCACAGTCATAATAAACAGCACACCGGCTGGCGCCCACGAAATCGACCCAGGCCTCGCCTGCACCCGGTCAATCCCCGCCTGCAGCCCGCCAAAGAGCACAAACAACACCAGCAATGGCGCCGATGCGTACGCCAGAATTCCCTGCACCAGATGGACCCGGCTGATTGGCCGAATATTCTGAGCCAGCAAAAACCACATGTGCTGCAGGTTGCCCTGGCACCAGCGACGATCTCTTTTGACGTGCTCTGTCAGGTTTGGTGGCAGCCCCTCATAACTCCCTTCCAGATCATATGCGAACCAGACATCCCATCCCGCATTGCGCATCAGGGCGGCTTCGACAAAGTCGTGGCTCAGCACGCGGCCTCCAAGGGGCTCCTTTCCCGGCAAACCCGGAAGCGCGCAGCTGGAGAGAAATGGCAAGACGCGAATGATGGCGTTGTGTCCCCAGTAATTACCCGCGCCCTGCTGCCAGAAATTCAACCCCGCTGCAAAAATCGAACTGTAGGCCCGCGACGCGAACTGTTGAATCCGCCCAAATAATGTCTCCGCCTTGACGAGTCGAGGCATCGTCTGGATGATGCCGGCGTTCGGATTTGACTCCATCAAGCGAACCAAAGAAGCGACTGCCGCACCGGTCATCAGACTGTCTGCATCCAGGACGATCATGTAGCGATGGCGGTATCCCCACCGCCTGCAGAAATCGGCAATGTTACCGCTCTTTCGATCCACCGGAAGTTTCCGACGGCGGTAATGGATTTTGCCAAATCCATTTGTCTGCCGGCAGATATCCGACCAGGCCAATTCTTCTTCAACTACTTTCGCCGGATCCGTCGAATCGCTCAGGATATAAAAGTCGAACGAGTCAAGCTCCTGCCTTTGTTGGAGCGATTCGTACAGCGCCCGGATATTTCCGAAAACGGTCTCGGCATCCTCGTTGTAAACCGGCATG
>CAZMNG010000579.1:0-3701 GCA_964567505.1 uncultured Chthoniobacterales bacterium | reverse complement strand
TGTTTAAGGTCCTCTTAAACAGTCAGTTGCATGGCAAACAAAAAAGAAAACGCGTCTTAACAGCGCCTCTCAGCAATAAATGACATCCACTTTTGTGGAGTTGATGAAGCAATCTGACCCTGAATCAGGACTCTCCACCAGCGCTTTAATTGACGAACTCAGCCAAGGCGTCACGCTCGTCGATGAGCAGCAGCGGATCAGTACGGAAATCTCGTACTTTCTTCATTCGAAAGGCACGACTAAATCGTTGCATCCGCTCGAGCATTTGGTCTGGTGCAAACTGAGCTACGTTCTGGGCTTCGTACATCCCACCGGGACACCCTTCGATGCTGCCACAGAACTTGCGGTCCAGAAGGCCTTCTTCGACCACATGTGGACCATCCCACTCACTGAGGTGGTTCAGCTGCTCGACGATGCCAAAGATGCAGCCGATTTCGAAGTGCTCGCCAGGCGATTGAATGATGGCAATGCACTGCATTCTGGCGATTTGCGGAGCTTTAAACAGACCTATTGCGCCGAGATTCGCGGGCTTGTCGATCTCTACGGACCAGTGACGATGGACGTTGTGGAAGCGATGGCACGCAAGGAAGGGATTCGCGTCGAGTACCAATACGAAAAAGACCGACTGGACGACATAACCCAGTACAAAAACCCTTTGGTCATCGCATTGGAGCGGGATTTGGCTCGTGAAATTCTCCGGACGATCCACATCCAGGCGTGCCTGCACGCTGCTGTTCGTTGGAATAAACGTCGGCAGCTAAAAGGTAATGACCTATTTGATTTTCATCATGCCTCGGCGGTGCTGGCCTATTGTGATGCATTCTTCACCGAAGCGTCGCTCAAGACTCTGATATGCCAAAACCACCTTTCGTTAGATAAGCGTTACGAGTGTCGAGCGATCGCTTCAGTGGACGAAGCCGCAGAATATGTCACCAAAATTCCCTAAATATTTTGCGAGATAACACCCGCCCTCACCGGAATCTAGAATATGCAGCCGCGGAACTTTCGCGCCCGGCGGCAAAAATGGGCGAGAAGGCCGGGATCATTGGCGCGGTGATGGACGAGAACCTGTTCGTGGAAGCGACCGAGATCGGCGGGACGCATTACTGGTGGTCGAAGTGGCAACCAGGAATTGGCGAACGAACCGCTTTTCGCCACACGCCATAGCAGAGCCGATTGCTCTGGCGACGCACTTCTTCAATGCTAGTCGACCTCGACAAGGGCGTACCTTGGCGATCCCCGTCGGAAAGTCGCCGGAGCCAATGAAAGATTTTCCGTAAGCGTCTGACCATCCCCACCTGTTCATCGGCGGCATTTTTTTGGTGGACTGTGGGCACGACCTCCTGCCGCTGGCGGGGAGAGACAGTAGTTTGAGGCAGAAGGAAGGGTTCTGCGGCTCGAGGGTTCGTTGTCATGTGAAGCACCAGCGTCATTGGGGGCCCGAGCAATACGGCTAAAAACAATGTTTTGATTTGCAAACAGAGCCTCTCATTCTTTCCGTAATTTCCGCATTCTGCAGGAAAGATGCTCTATACGGAACGTCATAAATAATTGCGCATTATTTGCGTCGGATTGACCAATGGATTGTCTGGAAAAACACATTCTAGAAACACTATTCGATCAGATATATACGCAATTATTTATGTCGCCGTGTATAGATCGCGAGGACAACCTTGCGTCAGCGTCCAGCCACGCAGGTGCAGTCGCTATTGCGTGCATTTCGTACATGGACGAAACGTTTTGATAACTAGGCTGCGCCGCGCTTTCGGTGCGGAAGACCATACCTCGTGGCCGTTGGTCCTGCTAAGTTGAAAGGACGACTAAAAAGGTGACGAAACACATACGGGTTAGCCGGGGCTGGAGCTTCGTTAGCGCGAGGGTGCAGTCGATGAAAATGAGAGAGTTGCCGCCACTCGGAACGCCTCAGCAAACCGAGGGCACTCTTACCGCCTGTATTGTCGAGCAGCTTGGTGCGATAGTTCCACTATCAAAGAAAGTAGTCGGGAGCCGATATGAAAGTTAGCGCACAAGAATTTCGGTTGAATGATGCACGGAGCCATAAATTGGCCCTCTTGGTGGCTGCATTTGGTGCATGCTCGATTTCAGCCGCAATTTGCAATGGGGCTGGTCCAGTTCAGAACGCAGCAGAGCCAATCTGGCCAACGAAAGAATGGCAGACGTCTACCCCGGAAGAACAGGGCATGGATTCGAAGGAGCTCTCTAAGGTGGTTGATTTCGGGGCATCGCGCGTTCTCTCGACGACAGGTACAACTCCGAGCAGCCGGCTCGACAGTCTCGTGATCGTGCGGCATGGTAAGATTGTCGTCGAAGCCTATTACGCTCCTTATGCCGCAGGGATTCTTCATCAGGTGAATTCCATCACGAAGGCGGTCACCAGCACGCTGACGGCGATAGCAGCCAAGGATGGCTTGCTAAGTAGGTACTCAACGGGCTTGGCAAAGTACAACATAGGCACATCGAATGTAGAATCATTATGTGAAACCCCAGCGATCTCCAGATAACTGGCCCAACGGTCATCTGCTAATCTGGCGAGACGCCATCCCTTTCGGAAAGCCTCTGGGAAGAAATACGACGTCAGCGTCACGTCGCTGTTTTTCGGATACGCGGTATTATCATACAAAGCAAGACCGTCGCGAAGTTCATTGCGATTGGAGATGCCTCGAAATCGTTGCATGCTACTCATAAATCGGTTTACTATCTGACCCTGTTTGGTAAGCTTAAATGCTTCGCGGAGTGATAATAATTCCGGCTGACCGACCAGCGCGACTATGAGGTGATTCCTGTCGTTGACCATTTGGTTCTTGATGTCCACGAGGAGATGGAAGTACAATTCGCGAAGTTTTTGCGCCTCATCAATGAACAAGAGAACAGTCCGCGTGGTTGAAGTCCCTGCCAACCGCTTTAACTCCTCTTCAAGTCGGTAACGCATCACATGAGCTGGACCAGTAAGCGCGTAACAATGGTTCATTGAACCGAGGAAATTACTGAAGAACGCTTTGTCATTAGTTTGCCCGTGTGACTTCGCAAGAATGGTAACAATGGCAAGATCCCGAAACTTGTTTTGGAGAATTCTGATCGCCGCTGCTATGAATTGGCTTTTGCCTGCTCCAGGAACTCCGTAGAAAGGTCATGTAGACGTCGCCCCCAAAAACCGTTAGCACTGAGAATTCCAAACTCCGGTCCATTTGCGAGAAATGCCCGAACGCACCGTAGGTCCTCGTGGTCAACCCAAATTAAGAACTTTTACCCAATTAATCCGAATGATGATTTGAGCACTTCATTCGTGTATCGGACGCCGGCGAACCTAATAGACGGGCGTTCTCCGCGCGGCAGTGATCCAACAACCGTGCATGTGTAGCGGATTGGCAGGACAGAAGGACCCAGTCGCCGGTCCGCAGCTAAATAGTTAATGATTGAGTTCGGATCTTCCGCAAAGGATTCAAGACATCCAAGCGGCGAATCACCATTCAACGCAGAGTGCGGTCGACCATTATAGGATGCGACAAATAAGGCGGTCAGCTGCGCAATGTCTTCGAGCTGTATTTCGTATGTCACCGCGCTCGCCCGCTCGGCGAGCGTCTGGGTCAAATTGGTCGCCGCCTGCGCGCGGCTTGCCAAATCGCCATCCATCCTGTTTCTCCTCGCGATCAAATGGCTGTCATTGCGAGCGCAGCGAAGCA
>CAZMNG010000578.1:0-3706 GCA_964567505.1 uncultured Chthoniobacterales bacterium | reverse complement strand
TTTCTTGCCGACATCGATAATCCAGTATTCCTTGATACCGCCTCTTTCGTAGGCTCGCAGTTTATCGTCCGAATCATAGTTCAGCGTGGCATCCGCGACTTCAATGACCAAGTAAATGTCTTCGGGTGTTGGATGTTTGTTCTCGACCCCCCTTTTGTAAAGAACGACGTCAGGTCGGGGTTCGTTGAAGTTCTCGATCCGGATTGGTTAATCAATCGAGACCTGGTAGCGTTTTTTAGGTTTGTCGACAAAGATGTAGTTTAGTTTGTCTACGATTGTCCGATGTTTTTCGCCTATTGGAGCCATGCGGATGATTTGGCCATTGAGCAGTTCGACTCGCTCGGACGGGGCAAGGACTCCCGTTTCAGCGAGTTTATAATACTCGGCGATCGAGAATTTTCGCAGCTCGGGTTGGAGTACAGTGACCATACGTGAGTGTCGATCTAATTTGGGGGCGCTTGCTCTGCGAAGCAAGACGGAACACGACCGCGCGAGGCTAGTGAAGGACTCTAAGTGGCCGGGGGTGTCGGAGAGCGGAAGTTCCTGGCTTTAACGACCCCAAGTAGATACGACAATATCTCGGTCCCCCACCCTACCCCCCGCTCTATCCCTTCCAAAGGGGCGTCCGCCTTCCCAAAAGATCGCGGCCGCCCTCGATTTTTACGATAAATCCCATTTGTGGGAAAGCGTGAGCAGTCGACATAATCGCTATTATGTTGCGTGTTTTTGTCGATGCGGTACATGTTCGCCGGAGCACCGGGCTAAACGATGTTCACGGCGGCAGATATCGGGTGGGCGGTGGGCCATTCATACGGCGTTTACGTCGCACTTTATATCGGACATGCAAAGGCCATACATTTATAGCGCAGAGTTGGAGTGGCGGCGATCTGGACTAATGCAGGAATTTATGGAGAAACCGGAGTATCGGGTTTATCTCGGAGCGAAGAGAACTAGGTGCTGAGCGCAAGCCGTCTCAAAACGGTCGTTTTTTGAAAATGACCGTCCTAACGGCGAAAAAAGGTCTTTGAGATCAATTAGGGCGGGCAATCTGTTCGCTGCTTATAGCAGACATATAACGCCTGCCGTCACCATCGCTTCGTCAGATCCTCACCGGCGGACCTCCAATGGATGATCTATATTGGTCGATGAGCGAAAAGGAATACGTCGAATCGCGGCTCCCCAAATATCCCGGCGTAGAATTTCGCCGGTTCAACGTCGAAGAATACTATGCGATTTTTGAGCTTGACTGTCTTCCTGAAGGCACATCCCAAGAACTCTGGGATGGAGTCATTTTTGAAAAGTATACCGACATGAAGCCGCGTATGTTCCGCAGGGAGGAGTTCGAGACGATCTTGGCCGCTGGGATCATCAAGCCAGAGGAACACGCACAACTGGTCGATGGGTTCATTCTTGTTCCACGGGCGCAACCTGGCTAAACACCTCGGACAAATCGATCTTAACGTCGGGGAAACTATCAAGACGAACCTTGGCTCGTGGGCCATATTCTATTTGGATAATCCGACCGAACGAGTCTCGATAAGCATTGAGGGTCTGTTTCACAATATCCAAAGCCCAATACTCGGCTAGACCCGCATTAAGCAGCTTGCGCATTCTAGCCTGCCGCAGTTCAGGGCTGTGGTGATCGTAGACGTCGACCGCCAAATAGACCTCATCCGCGTTGGGATGCCGATCGCGAACCTCCGGCTGATACATGCAGAGATGCACAATTAATTCGCTGTAGCTGTCAGGCCGCACCGCACAGCTAATCATTGACCCATATCGGCCCAATTCAGCTTGAAACAGGTCGCGTAACAGCTCGCTGATGATGACGCTTCGGCGCATGTGAAAATTGGCGGAACGCTTTTTCATCTACTTAATCCAGACTATCGACGCCAGGAGCCGTGCGGCAGCTCGTGTTCGCGGGTCCCGGCACCGAGCGCCTCCCGGAGCCCGGCATCGTCTCAGCGGGATGCAATAGGTCGGCTTGGGCGCTCGAACCGCCAGCTATCGGCGAGCGATCCGGCGTCGAGGACGTCGAAACCAAATTCCCCGTGGAGCCCCGTCACAACCTGCTTGGAGGCTGCGTCGTCTCCGGTGATCGGCAGCGCCTGGCGCCCTGACGCGAATTGTGGTCGAGCGTCGGAGGGCAGATCCCTTGCCAGGATCGGGTTGAACGCCTTGACGACCCTTGCCCCACTCAGGTGGCGCAGCAACCAGCGCACTCGTCGTGGTGGCCCTCGCATCGAGGACCTCAATCACACCATCCCGCTCGGGGTAGTAGTTCATCGTATCGACGACGATCTTGCCGGCGAGCGCCCGGGCCGGAAGACTGTCCAACTCCTTGAGCGGGATCGCGCCAACGATCAGGTCACCGAATTGGGCCGCCGCGTCGACCGTGCCCATGTTGCAGCCGATCCTATCCGCCAATGCGACCAGCGTATCCGGGTGCCTGGAACTGATCATCACCTGATGCAACTGGTCCACCGCCAGCTTTGGCAATAGCCCCCCCCGCGCCGATAAACCCGAATCTTCATAGCCGCGTTCTTCCTGCATAATCCTCAATGTATTGTCGCGACGCGTGGTTACAAGCAGGGTTAAAGGGGCGTACTTCGAACTAGTCTTTCTCAACCTGCACGTTCGATGGAAATTGGTGGAGCTTTGTGGATGTTACCACTAATGTTACCAGCATGGCGAGTCTGATCAGAAAACCGCGCAGCAAATTTTGGTTTGCCTGCTTCCGGGATGCCAACCGCCGGCAGCGCCGGAAATCAACCAAGACATCCGACCGGAACAAAGCGATCAAGATTGCAGAGCAATATGAACAGGTCGCTCAACGAAGGATGCCGGCCAGGACAGTTCGAGAAACTTTGGCTGAACTGTATCGAGAGATTTACAACGAGAGCCTTCCGAGCGCGACCGTCCGAGGGTTCACCGAAAACTGGCTCAGCACGAAGCAGCCGGAAGTATCGGCGGCAACGCTGGCGTTTTATCGGAAGAGCACAAACAAGTTACTTCAATTCTTGGGAGCAGCGGCGGATCTCGACCTCGCCTCGGTTACGCGGACGACGGTGGTGGAATTCAGGAATCAGACGGCGCAGAAGGCCTCGCCGACGACCACAAACCACGACCTGAGGGCAGTCAAGGCGCTGTTTCGCGAGGCAAAGCGGGATGGCTACATCGCCGAAGACCCGAGCGAATTTGTCGACACGGTTCGCAAAAGCACCGACGACAAGCGGCGTCCGTTTACGATCGCAGAAATTCAGCGGGTACTCGCGGCCGCAGACCCAGAATGGCGAAGTTTGGTCCTTTTCGGATTGTATACCGGGCAGCGGTTGGCTGACCTCGCGGCGTTGACCTGGGACAACCTGGATCTGAGTAAGAACGAGATCCGCCTCCGGACGCGAAAGACCGCAAAGCGAATCATGGTTCCGATGGCGAAGCCGCTGAGGGAACATATTGATTCTCTGTCAGCCGATTTCCCACCCGAAACGCCAGTTCACCCCAAGGCATTCAAAATTATCACTCAGCACGGTCGATCAGCCAACCTCAGTAACCATTTTGCCGATCTGCTGGCGCAGGCAGGGCTGCGCGAAAGGGCGCCGCACCATCGGAGCAAAGGAAAAGGTCGGAGTAGTCAGAGAGCATCGAACAGTCTCAGCTTTCATTCACTCCGCCATACAGCCGTGAGCTTGCTCAAGGATGCCGG
>CAZMNG010000577.1:0-3712 GCA_964567505.1 uncultured Chthoniobacterales bacterium | reverse complement strand
GCCTGGAAGCGAGTCAGATCGTAAAACCCGCCTCCCGGATCCACCAGGCGAAAACGCTCGAAATCGTGCGGTCTGGACGCGACTTTCTTCAGGCTGAATTCGGCAAACGGAAACTCGAATATGTGCCGAGCGTGGCGAACTTTGTGCTCGTCAAAGTCGGCAATGGGAAAGAGGTATTTCAGAAGTTGCTTCGGCGCGGGATGATTGTTCGTGCGATGGACGAATACAAACTGCCGGACTGGATCCGCGTCAGTGTCGGGACCCCTGACCAGAACCAACGCTTCGTGGCAGACCTTGACGAGGTATTAGAAGAGCGCGGAGGAGGGGAGGAAGGTCGCAGCGGGGAATAATCACCACAAAGGCGCGAAGGACACAGAGTTTAGGATTTCGTGCGCAGGCACGCTTTGGGAGCTATCGACGAAGCAGCCACGCCAAAGCCAGAAAACAAAACCCTCAGTTTAGTAACGTCTTAACCTCTGTTTCCTTTGTGCCTTTGTGGTGGCCATTCCCCTCTGTGACCTCCTATAATCTCTGCGTCCTCTCCAGATTCTGTCGCATTTTCAGGATACTGTTTTCCGGGAGTACACCGCCGAAGTGGCTGAGCGGATAGATCAACGAATTCCGGCCAATGATTGAGCCGGGGTTGATCACCGCATTACAGCCGATTTCCACCCGGTCGCCGATGATTGCGCCAAATTTCCGGAGTCCGGTGGGGATAATCCTGGTGTCCTTTTTCACGCTGATTTCGTCTCGATCCAGGCGCACGTTCGACAGGATGACCCCTGCGCCGAGATGGGCCCGGTAGCCTAGCACCGAATCGCCGACATAACTGAAGTGCGGGACCTGCGCATCATTGAAAATGATGCAGTTCTTGAACTCGCAGGAATTCCCGAGCACGACACTATCCCCGATGATTACGTTTTCGCGGATATAGCACCCGCTCCTTATCTCGCAGTTGTTTCCGATCCAGGCCGGACCTTTGATGGTCGCACCGTTTTCGATCACTGTGCCGGAACCGATGTAAACATGGTCACTAATAAACGGTCTACCCATTACCCGGCCTTGAATAGCGGGTCTCAGCCGGAACTGGAGATAGCTTCCGATCTGCTTCAGCACGTCCCAGACCTGCACGCTATTGTCGAAAATTGTCCGGTGTTCTGTCTGATCGAGATTAAGGAAATCCGAGGGCGCAAACATACGGGGTAAAGAGGTGGTGAATGATGATAGCGAAATCATCTCTCAAGCCGTTTGGCTCGTAAGATTATCGCGCTTTCGTGAGTTTCTGCCCATCTTTTGTGTCTTTGATGACCCAGCCAAGCTTTTCGATTTCAGCGCGGAGCGCATCGCTCTGCGACCAGTCTCGCGCAGCGCGAGCTTCAGCCCTTTTCTGAAGCAGAGAGGTGACCTTTTCCGGAATGACTTCAGTATCCTGTTGGAGTTGGAGCACCTGGTTAATGCGATGCCACCAGGCGAGCGCCGCTGCCGCTTCTCCAGCGGTCAGTCCGCCATGATCGATTAACCGGTTCGTTTCACGAATCAGGTTGAAGACTTCGGCGAGCGCCGCCGAAATGTTTAGATCGTCGTCGAGCGCTTCAAAAAATCCTTCGGACTGTGCAGGCACGAATTCGGGGTCCGGAACCGTATGGCCGGCGATATCCTGCAAACGCCGAACCCATTCGTCGATCCGAAGCAACGATTGACGCGCTTCGGCGAGCCCTTCGAATGTGAAGTTCAGCGGCAACCGGTAATTCACCCTAATCAACGCATAGCGAAGCTCGCGTCCCGAAAATCCCTTGTCGAGCAGGTCGCGAAACGTAAAGAAATTCCCGAGGGACTTCGACATCTTCTGTCCGTCGACAAGGAGATGAGCACAATGAAGCCAGTACCGCACAAACTTCTGGTGGGTCACGCACTCGGATTGAGCAATCTCGGCTTCGTGATGCGGAAAGATGTTATCGACGCCCCCGCAATGAATATCGAGTTCGGGACCGAGAATTCGCGTGGCCATCGCGCTGCACTCGATGTGCCAGCCGGGCCGACCTTTACCCCATGGAGATTCCCAGCCAACGGCGCCATCCTTTTCGTCCCAGGCTTTCCACAACGCAAAATCTCCGATGTTCTCCTTGTCGTACTCGTCACTTTGAATTCGGCCTGTTGGTCGAAGTTCTTCGAGGTTGAGGTGGGCCAGCTTTCCGTAATCGGAATATTTGCTGATGCGAAAATAGACCGAACGATCGTCGCCTTGATATGCGATTCCCTGTTTCACCAGCTGGTCGATCATCTCGATCATTTTTGCGAGATTTTCCGGGTCCGTTGCAGCGGGAGAAAATGTCGCTCGCTTAATCCGAAGCGATTCAATGTCCTCAAAGAAACTCTTTTTGAATTTGGCCGTAAACTCCGGTAACGAAACACCGGCTTCCCGGCTCCCGCGGATGGTTTTGTCGTCAACATCCGTGAGGTTCATTACGCGCTCGACCTTGAACCCTCTTTCTTCGAGGTGCCGCTGCAAAAGATCTTCGAAGACGTATGCACGAAAATTTCCGATGTGCGCAAATGCGTAGACCGTCGGCCCGCAGGTGTAGATTTTTACCGTTGGCGGGTTGATCGGTTCGAAAGCTTCCAGCTCCCGGCTGTAGGTGTTGTAAAATGTGATTGGCATCAGAAGTTCAAGTCGTCTTGCGGTTGCGGTGCTGATCGCAACGCCACGACAGACTATCTCTATTGAGGAGTCAAGTTGCACGCAACGAGAAATCGATCCTGTCTGCAGTCGTGTTTCAGCGCCGAAGGCGTGATCGGAGAATAGGTTGGGCTGGTGAAATTCCCGCGCTACACCAGCCTCCCACTTTGCTCTGCCGAGAATCGCGGTTCGACCCGTTCAATGCTGACAACGGCCATTGCCGCAATCCCTTCGCCTTTGCCGATGAAGCCGAGGCCTTCATTTGTTGTCGCCTTCACGCCGATTCGCTGTGGAAGGATCTGCAATGTTTCAGACAGCTTCGCTTTCATCGCGTGCAGGTATGAGCCTATCTTTGGTGCTTCTGCAATCAACGAGCAATCGATGTTGACGATCGCGAACTGTTTCGCGGCGAGAATCGTCTGCACACGCCGGAGGATTTCCTGACTGTCGATCCCTTTGATGGAAGGATCAGTGTTCGGAAAATGGAAACCAATATCTCTTTCGCCGGCCGCACCAAGAAGCGCGTCTGCGATTGCGTGCGTCAAGACATCCGCGTCTGAATGACCGTCCAGGCCACGATTGTACTCAATCTCGACACCGCCCAGGATCAGCTTTCGCCCTTCGATCAGGCGATGCACGTCGTAACCGATTCCGACAAGGCTCATGGATAGGTCTTCGTGATTTGGTCGCGATCGATTTTTCCGTTCCATGCGATCAGCGAAAGTTTGCCGCTCTGGATTGTGCTTGGAGAAATGCTCAGCTGCCCGCCGGCACACTTAACAAGCAGCACGCCAGCTGCAATGTCCCACCAATTCACACTGCGTTCAATGTAGGCGTCCAGGCGCCCAGACGCGACGTAAGCAAGATCCAGTGCTGCGCTACCCAGCAAACGGCATTTTCTCGCGCGCGTCATGAGGTCTTTAAATATGGAGAACCCAACCTCGAGTTCCGCGTTCGTCTTCGACATTCCAACAGAGACGATTGACCGCGAGATCTCGATAGATTGGCTGACGGTGATTGGTTGGTCGTTCAGAT
>CAZMNG010000576.1:0-3713 GCA_964567505.1 uncultured Chthoniobacterales bacterium | reverse complement strand
GCGCTGAATGCCCCGAACGGCCGCTTTATCGCGGCAAACCTGGCTCTTCAGAATATGCTCGGCTATACTGAATCCGAACTCCGAGAGCGCAGGATCTCTGACATCAGCCATGAAGAGGATCGCGCTGCCACGGAGGCTCGTTTAGCAGACGCCGAAGAAGGGCAGCGACGAGTTTATCGTTTTGAGAAGCGCTACCTGCGCAAAGATGGCAGCGTGATGTGGGCGGACGTCAGCTCGGTGTTCGTCCCTGCCAGCGGAAGTGTTGCTGCTTTTTTCTCAGTGGTCATCGTAGATGTTACCAAGCGCAGGCGGGCAGAGGAGAACTTGCTTCAAAAGGAAATTTCTTTGCGCGAAGCCCAGAACGAACTCGCTCATGTCAGCCGGGTAACGACCATGGGAGAATTGGCAGCGTCGATCGCCCACGAAGTTAACCAGCCGCTGGCGGGCATGCTAACGAACGCCAGCGCCAGCCTCCGGTGGCTGGCTGGGGATTCGCCTAACCTCGCAGAAGCCCGCGATGCGATTCGCCGCATCATCCGCGATGGAAATCGGGCTGGCGATGTGATCTCACGCATACGGGCTCTCTTCAAGAAGGCCCCGGCCGCGCAAGAGCCGGTCGATATAAATGAGGTCATCCAAGAAGTTCTCATCCTTACCCAGACCGAATTGCAGAAGAATCGCGTATTACTGCGGACCCAATTCGCAAATGATCTACCGATCGTGACAGGGGATAAAATCCAGTTGCAACAGGTGATTCTCAATCTGGTATTAAACGGTATCGAAGCCATGAGCGGAGTTGCCGAGGGTCAGCGAGAGCTGTGCGTAAGTTCGCAGAAAGTAACTGAAATCCCCGGTCAAGCCGGTAAAGAAACGATTGAAGCTAAGGCTTTAACCGACCCGGAACCAGCCGCTATATTGATCGCGGTGCGAGACTCCGGACCGGGGTTGGACCCGAGGGAACTGCAGCGCGTTTTCGAGACCTTCTATACGACCAAATCTCAAGGGATGGGCATGGGCCTGGCGATTAGCCGTTCGATTATCGAAGCGCATCAAGGACGTTTGTGGGTGACAGCCAACGCGCCACAAGGCGCGGTCTTTCAGTTCACGTTGCCTATCTGAGCTGCAGGGACGTCATGACGGTCCTGCAAGCCGATCTATCGGTTTCCGATTTTTCGAGCACGGACTGGAGCAATCGTGATAGTCAATAAATCCGGGTTTGTGAAGAATGCCATTCGGATCTGGCACGAAGTTAGTAGCCGGGTTTCGAATAATCTCTTTACCAGGATTGAATCATCCAATCGTACTCGTGATCGTACTGACCGCCCAATCGTGTCCGGGCTGTTGGTCCCGTGAATGCCGATCCCTTTTTTATTCAATCCGATCCAGACGATCCCCACAGGATTCCTCGGCCCCGGCGGGATCGTATGAAAATTGCCGCTTCTGCGTCCGTGCCTCAACATCGCTTCGTCCCAGCGGAATATAGGCATCGTCGTGACTTTCACGATTTTTCCGGATGAAGTCCGGATCGGAATGAAAGCGCTCAGCGACAAATTTAACTACCCTTTTAACGCGTTCATCAGCGTCTCGACTGCCGCGATCTGTGCCTCGACGCGTGCCTTGATCGGAAAGGGTTTCGGAGTCTCGGTTGTGTAGCTTACCCCGGTGTGATAAACGGTGAGATAAGCGGCCTCGGCCCACTCGGGCCGGTCTTCAATCCGGCCCAGTCTGGCGACGAGATCGCGTCTCGAGATGACACCTCCGCGCGCGGCCCAACCGTCGATCTCCGGGCGCAGGTCGATCGGCACATGAAGTCCCATCGCCGCGATGATTTTCGCCCCGAGCCCGGGATCGAACGTCTCATTGGATGCCTTGACCGAGGCTTTCCAGCTGTCCTGCCACTTTCCAAGGGCGGCCATTTGCTCGAGTTGACGCCGATAGGCCGATCTGAAGGTCTGCACCGGGGATCGTCCGAAGAGTGCATGGATATATTCAGTGGTTAACCATTCCGGTTTCTTCGCCCTCCCTGCGTAAGCTGGATACGAGCTCCACGGATAGTTGTTAAGCATCTCAACTCGGGCTCTGACAAGTTCAGCACTCGGTTCTTCGCCGGAGGAGGCCAAATATTCCTGGGCGTCGGCTCGCCCTTCGTGCCCGCCCAAGCTCTGAATGCGCACCGGATTGAGGTGAATATATCGATTGATGCTTAGTGCACTCTCTTGAGGATCGTGCAGGACTGCCTTGAAACGTCCTTGAAACAATGGTCCCCGGCGGCTATTCAAGTGGTTGTACCAGGTGCTAAAGGAGAGATTGAGCCATTGCACCGCTCGACTCAAGTTGGGCTGCAGTGTCTCGATTTGCAGATGGTAGTGATTTCCCATCAACACGAAAGCGTGAATCCGCAAATCGAAACGCGCAGGCATGCGCTGGAGCAACTCCAGGAAGTGCTCGTTCGCGCGCGCGTCCGGAAACAACAGCCGTCCATCGATGCCACGATTCACGACGTGGTACCAGCCGTTCTCCACCTCGATGCGCAATTGCCGACTCACCGGAGCGAATTCTGCTTAAAATCGCAGTGCACAGTCAACACGAATGTTGATTGTTGAGATATGACCCTACGGCCGATGTCCCGGCGTTGCCCGGGCCTGGCGATGTTATGGTGCGGTCAACGCGTCGGCGCACACCAGCGCCACGGAAGATTGTACGCGCGGTCCGCCCTGACCAAACAACACGGTGTGGGTCTCGACCGCGAACGTTCCGGTAGCCGCTATCGCCGGGCTATCGCCTAGTGCGACCGCCTTTTTCACCTGCTCATTCCAGGCAATCGTCGACGACGCGTCCGCCCAATTAAACCTACCCGTCCGCGTCCTCAATTCCGTAAACCCCGACCCCGTCCCGTACCCGTGCACTTCGAGCACTAGTCCGCTGTCCAGAAGCGCAACCGAAGGATCGCTACCGTAATCGTCGTAACGGCGCGAGTCCCGGAAAGTTATGGCGGTCGCCGCTTCCTCCGATCGTTCAAGCATTCCTGCCCGGTAGTGTAAAAGGCTTTCCCCCGGAACCTGATGAACGGAAACGACCTCGTCGTAATTGTTAATGGCAATACGAGGATTTACCCCGGTATCGTACTGAATTCCCCATTGGGTAGGCCAGTCTATAGTAAAATCGCCCCGCATAGGGTTCCGCAGGCGTCCCACGCGATAAAAAATGCCCTCCTTTTCGTAATGACCCGATTCATGCACGCCCACAATTGTGCCCGAATCATTCATGGCGATTCCGGCATTATACCCAGCATCCCAGGGGAGGACACCCGTTTTTAAATCGATCCACTGGTCCAGGTCGCCATTAAGATTAATGGCTCCTACCCGGTAACACAAATTAGCAATCGCATCCTTTTCCTTGGCAGCCGTCGTGTTGTAAACGAAAATGATATAGCCCTCTTTACTGATCGCTACCGCAGGCCAAAATCCGTAGAGACCCGTCCCCTGAATCTTTCCCCAGACCACCTCCCCATTCGGTTCCCGTTTTCCGAGACGGCAAACGATCTGGCCGTGGCCCCAATTCGGGGCGTCCAGGTTCCGGAACACGCTCACGATATAACCCGAGGAATTCACGGCCACCGCGCTTTGTTCGGCTACGGTGCTGAGTTGAATACTGGAGTCGAAACTCAAGTCGCACGTCTCGCTGGCATAACCCGCCCGAGAGGACGAGACACA
>CAZMNG010000575.1:0-3725 GCA_964567505.1 uncultured Chthoniobacterales bacterium | reverse complement strand
TCATACGCACAATGTGTGGCGGAGAGTATCAAACCATTCATCGACAGGTCCTATCGAACGTTGCCGGAATCAGGGACTACGATGATCGTGGGTTCTTCGCACGGCGGCTTAGCGGCATTTTATATGGCGAACCGAAGACCGGATGCATTTGGCTATGCGGGCGCTCTTTCGCCGTCATTTTGGGTCGGAGTGGATGACGCCGAAAGTTTCCCATTAATTAAACCGTTGCAGGATCGAGTGCTCAAAGATTCGCAACTGCTTGCGGCTGTAAAGGAGACGCTGGCGGCGGCTTCCCGACGTCCAAAGCTCTACCTGGACTGGGGTCTCGTTCGGACGGGAGGGCTCCATAACGAGTCAATCGAAGAGCGAGCCACAGCTCGCGGCCGGGAGATGGTCAAATTACTTCAACAAGAGTATGCCTATAAAATCGGCAATGACCTCATTGTTTACGAGGATCCAGCCGGTGAACATAACGAAAAATCGTGGGGACGACGTGTGCCGAGGGTCCTCGAGTTTTTTGTGAACAATAAGGACCAACTGCCACCTGCATTTGCAGATAACGTGTCGTAAAGATTTTTTCGGGCTAGCCGGCATCCGAGAGCGTTTTCAGGCGGACCAGTTCGGAGAAGCAGGCAGCGAGACAAGACACGAGAAGTCCGGAGGCTCCTATGATAAGGGTCGAGCGAATGCCGATGAGGCCTCCGAGCCACCCGCCAAACACAGCGCCAAAAGGCATAATACCGGTCACGCAAAACCGAAATGCTCCGTTCATCTTGCCGAGAAGTTCTTGCGGAGTCAGCGACTGCCGGATTGTCCAGGCGTATACTGTGACGGCGGCACCGCCGGCGCTCAATGCGAAGTAGGTGCCCATCAACCCGAGCATTCCTATGTTGTCCGGCCGCGTCACGAGGGGAAAACAGAACGATGCGAGCGAAGTCAAACCACACGCGTAAATGACGAAAGGCCCCGGCCCGAGCCGCGCTCCGAGCCTTTGTGCGAACATCGAGCCGCTGATAGCCCCTAACCCTCCGATGCTTACCGCTAATCCAAAAATGCCGGGTCTGAATCCTATTTCACGAGTCCCGTAAAGGACGACGAGCGCCATGATCGCATTCATGAAGAAGTTGTTCACTGTCACAAGCCAAAGGAGCGCGCGGATGTTACGCTCGCGAAGAACGAAGCGAAACCCTTCGGCGATCTGGCGCAACACGTTCTGCCGGCGATTCGCGACGGCTAGCTCTCGATGATCGATCTTGAATAAACAACCGGCGCACAAAAAGAACCCGAGCGAGTCCGCGAGGACCGCCATCGGCGCGCCGAGCATTTCAACCATCAAACCGGCAAGACCCGGGCCGGCCGACTGGCCAAGAGCATAGGACATCATGATCTTGCTGTTGGCGTAAACGAGTGTGTGCCGGTTCACAATCTCGGGGATATACGTCTGATAGGCCATCTCAAAGATCACTTTGAATGAACCCATCAGAAGCATGACAGCGTACAGCACCTCGAGGCGCGCCCATCCAAGCGCAATGGCGAGCGGCACGAAGATAATGACCATCCCTCGAATCAGGTTCGAAGAGATCATCAGCCGTCTCCGGATACCGAGATCGGCCCAGACACCAGCCGGCAGTGTTAGAAACAAAAACGGAGCGAATTCTGCCGCTCGCAGAAAACCCATCTGCTGCGCATTGGCATGGAGGCTAAGTGCAGCGAGCAATGGGACGGCAAACGCAGTCACCTGTGAACCGAGCGTTGAAATGGATTGCCCGATCCAGAAATAACCGAATGAACGATTGATGAGGAAGCCCGGTCGCTGGACAAATGTTGCAGCACCCGGTTCGTCTAGACTTTTCACTTCGGAACGCCGCGCCTAACTCACACGAGGGAAATTGTCACCCGTACCTGGTCGAGCGTCGCCGGCAGCAACATCTGCATTGCAGTCTGGCAGTTCCTGAAAACTACTCATTCGCTAAGTTTCCTTATCTTTTGCATGCAACATTCCGAGCACGATACGCGCGAACCCGCTCCATCGACTCGATCCCGGGGGAAACCAACGGGCCGTTTCCGGCTCGATGCTTGCCGGTGTTCAGTCTACTCCTGCGATTACTTCGACAACCGAAAATATTCTTGAGAGAATCTATTCTTCAACTAAAAACTTTGCTCAGCGAAGTCCCGGCACAAATTTGTGGCTTCAAGGCTCGGATTCCGTTAGAGCTATAGGAACGGGCACAGGCCCTCACGCTGTGGATCAGAATCGCTCGTTCAGTGTGGTAAACGACGATAGTCAGTCGCTTGATTTCGAATTGGCTACTCTGGAGCCATTGGCGCGAGAAGTGCCAAATATCGATTCCGCGACGGGCGAGATTGCGCGGTTATCGGCGGAATTGACTCTGCCGAAAGGGACGATTCACGTCATCAGCGACATCCATGGGGAAGACAAAAAGCTTCGGCATGTCATTAACAACGCCTCAGGCACATTGCGTCCCCTGGTTGAACGACTTTTCAAGGACCGGATGTCGCCGGACGAGTTCCAGGAGATTCTGACGCTGATCTTTTATCCGGCCGAAGTGGTCAGCCGCCTTGAACAAACCCTCCGGGATCCGCAGGATCAGAAGACGTATGCGCTTCGGACGCTGAGCGATCTGTTTGCCATCGTACGAGTTCTGGCCTCACATCGGAGCCTGGATGCAGCAACTCGATTGCTGCCGGCCGACTATCGGGAGTTGCTCGCGGAAATTCTCCACGCGCCGTCGACGGAGCGGGACCAGGCTTACATCGTAGCGATTGTGGATCAACTCGTTCGGCGAGGTCGGGTCCTGCACCTGATCCACTTGATCGGCCGCGTGGTCCGTAATCTCGCGATCGACGAACTGATCATTGCGGGGGATTGTTGGGATCGTGGGCCGCGCGGTGACAACGTCGTGGACTACCTGATGCAGCAGCCCAATGTTTCCTTCGTCTGGGGCAATCACGACGCGGCATGGTTAGGTGCATGCCTTGGTCACGAAGCTCTGGTTTGCCACGTTGTGCGCATCTCGATCCGCTACGGGCGACTGCTGCAACTGGAAGAAGGTTACGGAATTCCCCTTGAGCCGCTCGAATCACTGGCACGCACAATCTACGGGGACGATCCGGCTACGAGTTTCGCCGTGAAAGGCGCCGGGACGCGCGAAAATCTCACCATGGCGCGGATGCAAAAAGCCGCCGCCGTGATGCAATTCAAGCTGGAAGGACAGGTCATCGCACGGCATCCGGAATGGGAGATGCAGCACCGGCGGCTTTTGCATCGGATGAACCTCCAAAAAGGAACGATCGAAGTCGATGGAGTTGAATATCCGCTCAAGGATGTGCACTTCCCTACGATCAATCCGGGCAATCCGTATGAATTGACGGCAGAAGAGCGCCTTTGCGTTCGCCGGCTGCGGAGTTCGTTCGTGGCCAGCCAGAAACTTTGGAACCAGATGCGGTGGATGGTTGCCCAAGGGAACATGTTCCTGCGACGGGAAGAACAGCTGATTTTTCATGGTTGCATTGCGGTGGACGAGCAGGGCAATTTTCTGCCGATGACCATCGACGGCCAGACTTACACCGGACCTGCGCTCTTCAAGGCAATCGAGCAGGTTTTTTACCGTGTGGGGGAGACGCGAAAACGGGACGATCTGGATTTGCTATGGTATCTCTGGAGCGGCCCGCGGTCTCCGTTATTCGGCAAGGATCGAATCGCC
>CAZMNG010000574.1:0-3726 GCA_964567505.1 uncultured Chthoniobacterales bacterium | reverse complement strand
ATCCACCCGATCTCAGGTTCAACAGTTTCCGTGGGCCGTATGGATGGATTTAACATTCGATGGGCAAGACTCATCGTATTCTGTAGAACACGCCGCAACTCCAAATGTTGCTGATAAACGAGGAACTTACCCGCGAGCTTGATGAGAGAAACGTCCTGTGTCAGGTTAATTTTGTGAATAATTTCACAAGCATGAGACTGGTCCCTCAAGAATTGCGCTCAATCTACGACAAAGTCGTGGCCGCTCAACGAATCAACGAGGATGAGGCTGCCCAGCTCTATCGCTCCAGGGATATTAACGCACTCGGGCTCATTGCAAACGTTGTTCGCGAGAGGAAAAATGGGAATCGCGCCACGTATATCCTGAACCGGTATATCAACTACTCGAACATTTGCATACTTTCCTGCCAGTTTTGCGCGTTTGGCGCTAAGAAAAGGGATTCTCATGCATTCGAACTTGCTATTCCCGAAATCGTCGAAACCACCCGCAAGTCGCTCGAATTTGGGATAACGGAAGTGCACATGGTCGGAGGTCTTCATCCAACGCTGCCCGGCGATTGGTATCTGAAACTTTTGCGTGCCCTTCGTGCTTTGGATCCGGCTCTCCATATCAAAGCCTTCACAGCAATCGAAGTCCGGCACTTGGCAGAACGCATTTTCAAAATCTCGATCCAGCGGACCCTGGAGATGTTGCGCGAATCCGGTCTCAACTCCCTCACCGGCGGCGGTGCAGAGATATTCCATTCGGGCGTTCGGGACAAAATTTGCCGAGGTAAAGAGACGGCTGAAGAATGGAAAGATGTGCATCGGTTGTGGCATCAAATGGGGGGGCGAAGCACCTGCACGATGCTGTTCGGCCATATCGAAACAATCGAGCATCGCGTCGATCATTTGCGGCAACTTCGCGAACTTCAGGACGAAACAGGCGGATTCACCGGCTTTGTGCCCTTCGCGTTTGTTCCGGAGACGACCGAGTTGAAGCATATCACGCCGGCTTCCGGACGCGATCAACTCCGTAATCTTGCCGTCAGTCGGATCTATTTAGATAACTTCGATCATATCACCGGTTATTGGATCGCAATGACGTTGCCGCTTGCCCAGATTTCTCTGAATTACGGTGTCGACGACCTCCACGGCACACTCATGGAAGAAAGAATTTTCCATATGGCCGGTTCCAGGACCCCGCAGGAACAGACCAAGGCGACGCTTGAACGGAGCATCCGCGAGGCCGGCCGCGATCCAATGCAGCGCGACAGCTATTACAGACCGATTCCAGCAATCGAGAGATCGCAGTACGAAGCTGCGCCTGCCGCTTAGCGGATCAGCTCTCGGTGCGTCGCTCCTCGACGCTATCGTGACGCGTGCATCCGGAAGACTCCATCACCAGGCGCCGCGTCCCTTCTGTTTACGGCTGCGCCACGCGATGTGCTCCGGCAGAACCTGCCTCTGCGGCGATACTGGGCAATTTTTGCCGTGCAGCAATTGCCGGAACCCACGTTTTCAGGGGTCCAACCCGGCAAAAATTTACGAAGAACGACAAGTCGAAAAATACAAAAATTTATAAGTATCTTATATTAAGATAGTTACAAATTTTGCAAAAGTCTTCGTTAAGGTTGGTATCTGAATTGCTTTGCTACGGCCAAACCTGAGCGAATGCAAACGATAGCCGCCCCAACACCTCTTAAACGGTCCGATTCCCCGGTAGAAGCCGGTTCGAATTCAACCTCAACGAGCGAAGACTCGTTTCAGCGCCTACTTGAAAACCACCTTCCACTCGTTCGATCGATCGTCGAGAAGATGAGACGGAAGCTGCCAAGCAAGATTGAGGCGGACGAACTTTACAGCGTTGGAGTCACGGGACTGGTTGCCGCTGCGCGAAACTACCGCCCGTCGAGGGAGAGCAGTTTTGCAAGCTACGCGACCACCCGCATCCGCGGTGCGATCCTGGATGAATTGCGCCGGATGGATTGGATGAGCCGCGCGACTCGTTCCAAAGCCAAACGTCTGGGCTCCGTAATTTCAAAGCTCGAACAGGAGCAGGGCGGAACGATCAGCCAGGACTCGATTTGTGCCGAGATGCAAATGACCGAAGAAGAACTCGCCGATCTGATGGACGAGGTCCGGCCGGTCAGATTCATTTCTCTGGATGGAGCCGATGAGCAGTCGGAGCTCGAAGACCAGTCTCTGCACGATATAATTCCCGATGATTCCTGTATCGCTCCGATAGACGTGTTGGAGCGCAAGGAAGTTCTTGCGTTGCTTGCTCAGCGCATGGAGCAGCTTCCGGCCGTGCAGAAAAAAGTGCTGGCGATGTACTACTACGAAAATATGCGCCTGTCCGAGATCGCCGCGTGCTTCGGGCTGACTGAATCCAGGATTTGCCAAATTCACACTCAAACAGTCGGTCAACTTCGCAACTACCTCGTCAACCTCCTGGCTTAAGGTTTCCACCTTGGAACGTATGGACGGGCAAGTCGACTGGAACCAGTTAGTGGATGCCTTCCGGGATGAGCTTCAGGAAAAGGGTGGCCTTATCCGGCTTCTAACGCAACAGGCTGGCACATTGTATCGTCGCGACGTTCCGGAAAACGCGCGCCTGGAAGAACAGATCCGGCTCCAGTTGGGTGTGATTTCTCGGTGCACCCAGGTCCGAGAGATGGCGCTTCAGCAGACTGCCGCAAAGTTTCAACTGGGCGAGGGCGTTCCAGTTCGCGACGTGATCCGCAACTTTCCCAACTACATCCAACCATTACTCGAGGCATTGGTCGCAGAAGTCGAGCGGCTCAGCAACCGGACGCAGGAATGCCTCGGTCAGAATGAGGGCATAAAACAGAGATTTTGTACAGAAACTCCATCCACAGTTTTGACGGGAGATCGCTGAGCGAGGCTCCCCCAACGTTAACCCGTCTCCGAAATTCCTAAGCAGGGAACGGTTACAAGCGCAAATTATAGAAAGTATCAAGAATGCTAATCCTATCCAGAAAGGTGAACGAGGGAATCATCATCGGGGATTCCATCCACATCAAGGTCACCAGAATTGACGGAGACGCTGTGAAGATCGGGATTGAAGCCCCGAAAGAGATTCCGATTTTCAGGACCGAGATTTACCACAACGGCCACGGAGCTAACGTCCCACCCGGTACGTTCAAATCCGGCGCGCCGGCTTCTTTGCCCAAATCGGTCAATCCGACCGTCGTCGAAAAACTTCCGGCAGCCTGAGTTCGATTCTGCCGGACTGCACGCCGCCCGACGCTGGCCGCGAAGGTTTCCGCCAAGGCAGGCCTTCGGCGAGTTCAGTCGAGCCGCTGCGTTCGAAGCCTGCGTCGCGCACAGGTCTCCAAAGATCTGTGCGCGACGCAGGCTTTGAACTTTTCAGATCTTCAGGGTAGCCTGTTGGCATCAGCCGATGTGGCGGAATGGCAGACGCAACGGACTTAAAATCCGTTGACCCGAAAGGGTCGTGCGGGTTCGAGTCCCGCCATCGGCACGAGGAATTTAAGCGGAAATAGGCTTCTGGACTTGTTCCAGAAGCCTTTTTCTCGTTTTGTGAGATGAACAGCGATTAGTTCCGATTGGTTGGCAACCTCCAGCATTCAAACGGGATTGCCGCCGTACGAGCAAGGGATCTGTCGCGCACCCGTCGGGAGCGCCTTCTTGCGAATGGCTTTCTCCAGGTCATAAAGGGCTGGTATATCCCAAGCCGCCCGGATGAAGCAAAGGGAGAGAG
>CAZMNG010000573.1:0-3732 GCA_964567505.1 uncultured Chthoniobacterales bacterium | reverse complement strand
ATCCGGCGCGACTGATACTAGACCGCATAAGCGTGCCATTCTCAGAAGCAGGCCCGAATGGTGCGAAGATAAAGTCTGGGGCAGTTTCTTGACCGGGACTGCAGCGTTTGACGACGCTGCAACTAACAGCTGGCAACTACCACTGCCAATATTGCATTTCGTACTCGTACGCGATATCAAACTTTGAAGGAGTGAGCGCTGGCAGGAAGAAAAGTAGTGGGCGTGTAACCAAGGCGGAATATGAGGCCTTGGCTGCGTTCCGCTACAGTCTAAGGCAGTTTCTGCATTTCAGCGAACAAGCGGCTGCGTCGGCCGGCCTGACCCCGCGCCAGTATCAGGCGCTCCTTGCGATCAAGGGATTTCCAGGCCGCGAGTCGGCAACAATCGGCGAGCTTGCGGAGCAACTTCAGATCGCGCACCACAGCGCTGTCGGGTTAGTTGATCGCCTGGGGCTCCACAATCTGGTCGTCCGCGAGCCAAGTACGAACGACCGACGGCAGGTCTACGTCAGTCTGACTACGCGTGGAGTCGAAGTTCTCGAGAAACTGGCCAATTCACACAAGGAAGAGCTCCGGAGGTTTGGGCCGCGCCTGAGTTCGATCGTCAACGAGCTCAATCATTAGAGCCCGAACATCGGACTAGCTAAACCGGACCTTCAGGATCGAGGCATCATCTTCGAACTGGTCAGACCCGTGGATCCGGCTCACTTCGTCGAGCACACGCTCAAGGCCTGCACCACCGGTACGATAGAGGTTCACGAGAAGATTACCGAATTCATCCAGCCCGATCATCGGGCCCGCTTTCGTCGACAGCTCGTAAAGGCCGTCGCTGAAGACGAAGAGCTCGGCGTCCTCCGCCACGATCGCGCTGCCCCCTTCAAATGTTTCAGCCGCCGTCGCGCCGATCCATAACCCTTTTGCTTTGAGCCAGGTCGCTTCCGAAGCCCCGTCTTGACTCGGAGAAATCAGCAACGCCGGCGGATGACCGGCGGCAGCGAATCGAATGATCCCGCTGACTCGATCATAGACGCCGTACCAGATCGAAAACACTTTTTCTCCGTGTTCGTCCATTTGGAATGACCGATTCAGCGCCGCCAGCACAGAAACCGGCTCGAGCGGATCTCCATCTTTTAAAGCACGCTGACGAAGCAGATGCAGAATCGAAGTCGCCAGCAAGGCTGAACCAACGCCGTGACCCACGACATCGAGGAGAAAGATCACCAAATGATCTTCATTGAGCCAAAAGAAGTCCAATGCATCTCCGCCCAGCGTCGAACTCGGTCTATACCGCCAATCGGTTTGAACCGAATCAAACAGATTGACCGGCAACTGCGACCGAACATAACTTGCGGCATCCGCTAGTTGGCCGTTGATCATTTTTTCGCTGGCCTGGAGTGCCTGCAACGTGTCGAGACGGTGGCGGCCTTCAATCAGCATCGAAACAAGGTCTGCGAGCGCCACACAAAAGTTGCGCTCGTAAATCGTCCAAGAACGCGTCAGATCGGAGGTTGTGCTGAAAAGGAATCCCGCTGGTTTACCTCCGATCCAAAGGGCAGCGAGCAAACCTTTTGTTCCCGGAGGTAGCAACTGGTCGCAAATTTTCTCTAGTCCGGCGAGATCGATCCTCCCGGAGAGAGTCGGGCTCCCGACCCCGAAATTCTCCAACCCGGCAATATCGTCCCGGAGCGCGACGACTCGATTCTCGCGAAGAACGGCGGAAAACTCGGGGAGCAAAGGTTCGGGAGTCCGTGGTATCCGTTCGTCGGCAGCGTCCGCTCTAAGAACACAACGGAACCGGGCCTCGGTCTCAGAATCCAATCTCCAAAGCTCAGCCGATTCCGATCGAAGCGTCTCGCGAAGAAAAGCGAGCACAATTTGCGAACCATGTTCTACATCCGACCGTTGGAACTCGACGGAATGCACAATCGCGGCCATGGCTTTTGCCTGGCGAGACTGCTGCTCGAATAACAACGCCTGGCGTTCCTCCAGCTCCTTCCGTTGAGAGATATCCCTTGATATGACGACAAGCAATTGTTCCCTTTCTTCGCTTGCGGGCAATACCCAGCCTTGCGATTCAAGGTAAACATAATGCCCTGACCGGTGCCGTAACCGGTATTCGATTCGGCGGCCGCTTCCGGTTCTCACAGAATCGCGGAGAGCCTGCTGCACTTTCGGCAAATCATCAGGATGAACTTCAATCAGCGAGTTGCTCCCGGCCAGGCTCTCCACAGAATACCCCAGGACACGCGCGTACGCGGTGTTGTTCCAAACGCGCTTGCCTTGGGAGTCGATCACGGCAATCAAATCGTCGATGTTGTCGACGATCAAATCGAGAAGCCGCAAATCCCGACCGAGGGTCGGCTTTTCTGAAGGATCAGTTAGGTCGGCGGTATTGCTCACATTCTCCCCTCTTGTAGCCGATTTGGTGTGGCCGACTCAACTGCTAATGATCGCGTCCATCGAATGAAGTCTGTTACGAGCAAAACTTTTCTGCTATGTGAATCCGGTAGCGCATAAGATCCTATGAAACCTCAGTTTGGTGTCTGCAAAAACAAGGTCGGCTGTAGTTTTGCTTATACCGGCGAAAAAATTCCGGTTCCGGCCGACTCGAAATGCCCTGAGTGTGGGCAACCGCTTGTCGTTGAAGCCTCGAAGCCCGGCGGAGCAAACGTGTTACTGATTGCCGGCGGTCTGCTGCTGCTCCTGATCGTCATCGGAGGCGGGGTCGCGTTATTCGCGTTTAAGGATCAGATTCTCCATTTGGTGTTCCAAAAGCCGGACAACGGTCCGAAGGTGGTTGAAGCACAGGAGGACAAGAATGGAGGGCCAACGGTGGTTCAGGAACCGCCGGCAACGCCGGCCGGGTCGCCGAACACCGAATCGACGCCGGTTGAATCCCCACCGCCGGCGGAAAACGTTGTCACGCCCCCGGCAGAGACACCGCCGCCGCTCCCCGCCCCGACGGTAGAGCAGGAAACGCAGCAACCTGTCATCGCACCGGCCACGACACCCGCAGTTCAACCAACCGTTCCGAGCGCGACTCCAAATCAAACGCCGCCGGCGGACAATTCTGAAGCGGCCGCAAATAATCCCGGCGGCGAGGTCCAATCTCCTGCGGCGCTGACGAAACCACAGGTGGATGCAACCCGAGAGGATGTTCTCAAGCGGATCAACGCGATGCCCAGGTTTACAGACGAAGAAAAGAAAAGACTCAGCGAAAAGATGGAAACGGCACGCTCGATGGACCGTTTGCTCGTGATTCGCTTCGATACGGGCCAAACGAATTTGAGTCGCGCCGCAATGGATGAGCTCGTCAAGCGTATCAAATCACCCGATTTCCAGGATAAAATCAGCGACCCAACCATCGTTTTTGTCGTTGCCGGTTACGCGGACGCCGCAGGAGACACAAAAACAAATCTCACGATCTCTCAACAACGCGCGGATACTGTGACAAAGGTGCTCAAAGACAAAACGAGCCTGCTGAACGTCATTCACAGCGTCGGGATGGGAAGCACAGATCTCCTCGACGGAAAACGCGCCGACCAGAACCGGGCGGTCGAAATCTGGGCTGTCGCTCCGTAGCCTGAATATTTCGTGAAGGCAGCCCGGCGATTTATCGGCGGGTCTGCAGTTGGCCGATTTGGATCGCCCGAAGGGCGAAAACAGCCCAGGCCGCCGTCGCTGCGCTACGGCGCGCCCTCATCTTAAGGCGAGTTGCCGCGACGTAGGCTTT
>CAZMNG010000572.1:0-3735 GCA_964567505.1 uncultured Chthoniobacterales bacterium | reverse complement strand
GATCACAGAGGCTTCCGGAACGGAGACGGTTCGGGGGCCTTTTTCTTTGCCTTAAGTACTCCTTGTTGATTGATCGGGTACGCGGTTCACGCTTCCGCGCGGCGCGTGGACGCCGCGAAGGTTTCGCCAAAGCGGTTCGACAGTTTCGGAAAAGCTTCGCCGAGTATGGTTGTCTGCCGGAGGGGGGCGCAACAACATGAAAGCCGGCCTATCTTGAGAGCGCAACGAAATGCATTTGCTTAGCGCAATCCGAACGGAAAAAGCCGCCAGCGACCCTTGCCGCCGCGAGCGGCGCGCACACGAATAGGGATTTCGAGATAATTGCGGGGAATTTGCATCGAGCGGCAGTGAAGGGCGTGATCTCCCCCCTGCCCTCGCCTCCCGTGCAAATAGCAAGGCCTTTCCGTAATTCGACCTTTGAGGCCGCGCTCTTGTCGAGCTGAAACTTCCCTGAAGGCCAAACGCCCTCGATCGACGCTCATGGAGCGTCGTCGATAGTCTATGATCCATGAATTTTGCCTATCGTTTAGGCAAAGAAAATAGGCTCGCCGAAATGACGCCGACTCTTGACTATGATTCGCGGAAGTGAGATTCTCAACTTGTCGTCGTATGAGAAGGGCTTCCGGAGCTGTTTAGTTTCGGGGGCCTTTTTCTTTTGCCTAGTGTCTCCTAGTTAATGGGGTACGCGGTTCACTCATCTGCGCAGCATGAGAATGTTGCGAAGATTCCTTCACCAGACGGAACCACGAGCGCCGTGTCGGCTCTCTTGAGGGGATTGGGATGAGAGTCGCCATTAACCCGTGCTCGATTGTTCGGCCTGGTACGTTGAAAAAAGTTCGGGGAGTTTCTGCTCGATAAAGTCGGCGAAACCCGCAGAACTGTGCCTATCGATCGCGATTAGAGTTTGTTTATCGGTCCGTCGAATAGATACAGCGCGCGTGCCGAGAGGCAGCACTGCTTCGAGATGTTCTGGCTTGCCGTCACCAAGCAGAGCGATTGCGATGTTCAATCGGCTATCGGGGTGAGCCCGCTTAAACTCCGCCGTCTGTATTAGTTCTAGAAGTTTTGCTCTGGCTCTACTGCCTGCCGCGAGATGAGAGAGTTTCATCCAAGGACGGTAGCCGGCCGCCCTTGACGCGCCTATTGCATGGATGATCTCCATTCCGAGATTTCTCGGGATGGAAATCATTTCCGACAGCTTAGATTTGCTGATGCTGAGAACTGATCCGATGACGTCGCGCTTAAAGCCCATCTCATCTAGGTTGAACGCGAACACTGCTCTCTCGATAAATGTCAGGTCTTTTCGCTGGGCGTTCTCGATTGCTTGCAAGGCTACCGATTCATCATGCGTCAGCGATCTAATGAATGCCCTGACGCTAATGCCGAGCTTTTTAGCGGCTAAAAGTCTTCTGCGGCCATATACGATCTGATAGCGGCCGGCTTGCCCATCGAAAGGCCGCACTAGAATCGGAACGATCTGTCCATGAGCTTTAATGGAGGCGCAGAACTCGTCATCAGCCTCCGCGCCGTCGAAGCGATCGTTAATCGCGGACTGCTCGATGGAGTCTGTATGAAGATCGACCGCATGTTCGCCGGATTCAAGCATCGCTTCGATAGCGTCAACGCGCATCCCGGCCGCTTGCAGATCCTCAAGGCTTTTCTGCATTGCCCGGACAGTTGGCGCGGGAACCGAGCTGGCTACCGTTGATGCTATCAATGCGGATCCCCCCCCTGCCAATTGCGACTTCAACCGTGCTTGTTGGAGATCATCAGCCGTCGGCTTCCGGCTAACCTGCGCGAAAGCATCGGACGTCGGATTCTTCTTAGTGGTCATTTTCGTCCCCAGGCTTTGTGCATCAGCGCCTCAATTTCTGCGTTGACCGCGTTCATCGACTCGAGGGCTCGTTCCGCGGTCGACCTGCGAAGGGTGTTTTTTGGCGCGTCGTAAAGGGTCTGCCTTGCGAGCTGTGCCTCGGCGATCGCGACCGACTTCAAGACTTCATTGTGCAAAATACGATCTTCGAAAAGGGACCGCAGGAGGGTGACGATCTTGCTCTGTGCGTGATCGTTGATCTCTCGTCGTGTAAACAGGTAGCGAACGAAGGCTAGGTTCATGGCAGCGCCTGCGTCGATCAGCGTGTGCATGGTTTGGGTAAACATAGCGAGATACTGACGAGCCGACAGCGTATCGAGCATGTGCGGATGTATTGTTAGAATTAGTCCGGTCGCTGAGCACATTGATCCAAGCGTCGCGAACCCTAGATTCGGTGCCGTATCGAGAACGATAACATCGTAGTGCGCGCCGACTTCTTTAAGTACACGTGGCAGTCGGTTGAAGAATTTCTCGTACCGTCGATCGCCGATGACGCGTGCAACTTCGTACTCGATCTCCATTAGGAAAGTGCCAGCTGGCACGAGATCAATTCCGGTGAAGTAAGTAGCAATCGCGATTTCAGCTAATGGCTTCGCCTTTCCTTCATAACGTACCGCCCCGTACAGTGTCTCATCAGGTTGTGTTCTCTCGGGCTCAAACCCTAGCAGAGACGTCATCGATCCTTGCGGATCGAGATCAATAGCGAGCACGCGATAACCTTGGAGAGCCAGGTACTGAGCGAGATGGACCGATTGCGTCGTCTTGCCGCTGCCTCCCTTATAGTTCACACACGCAACAATCTGGCACATCTCAGCGTCCCGCCGCCATGGAAGGTATTTCGGAGTCGGCAATTTCGCATCGAGCGCAAATCGGAGCTGATTGATTGTCTCAAGTGAATAGAAGCGTCTTCCCGTCGCTGAAACCTCGACATCGGCCGCGAATCCCGCCGCTGTAACTTCACGGAGATAGGTATCGGAAATACAAAGGATCTTTGCAGTCTCGGTGGAACTGAACTTTCGTAGGACCTTCTGATTGGTCGGTGCAAAAAGGGCTTCAGCCAGCTCATTTAGCCTCATGTCCAATAAATTGGATTCATTCACCAGCTGCTGGAATTCAATCTGCCACGGAGATATACCGCCCGACTGGACCGCCACTGCATTCGCCTCTTGCATCGCGCTTTCCTTCGCTTACTGCGGGTTTTTTAGCGATCGTGGCAAAAAATCCGCAGTAGTGAAAGAAGGGCGATTCGACTCAATTGGCAATAGATTTGTTTTATGCATTGCATGGGTGGTGTTATTTCTTTGTTAACAAGATTATGTATAGGGCGTCAGTCGGTCATAGGTTCCACATGGGGAACAGCTTTCGGGGCGCCACCTACATCAGCCACTTTCTTGAAACTTTTTCGCACGTTCTCGCCTGAGGTGCCTGCGCCCTTTTGGGAAAATCAGGAGTTCCACATGTGGAACTTTTAATGATAATTCAAAACCTTGTTTTTGGCGCCTGCCTATAGTTGTGTGAAGCGACCTTTGCCCCCATCCTGCGGGGCAGGCACCACGCGTCAATGACGGGCCAGCGCGAAGGTGCTTCACACAACGCGAAAGAAAATAGCGCCTTGGCATCTCCGCAGCCGTCTCACATGAAGTTCCACATGTGGAACTTCTCAGCGAGATGTGGACGTATGCCACCCGCTTTATTTTGGCGGCAACCAAACCGGCACGCTGATACCTGCATAAGCTGCTGCTGAACGCGTTCGGTTCGTCCGGCGGATAGAGCATCCAGCCCTGCCTGCCCCACCTCACACCACCAGCCTCGCCGCCCTGCCCTGCCGCCGCTCCGCTTCGTTGTAATAGCTTGCCGCCTGC
>CAZMNG010000571.1:0-3741 GCA_964567505.1 uncultured Chthoniobacterales bacterium | reverse complement strand
TTTGCCGGCGCCTTAAGAACTCCTTTCGCCCCGCGGCCGACATCGGAACGTAGACGCAACAGAACGGGTTAGCATCAGACCGGGCCTGCCCTTCTGGCCCGGAGGCGGCCCCGAGCAAGTCCACGACGCCGGCCAGCCGGTCGAATTGCTCCCGGCGGCCTCGGCTCCCGAAGGATTCCGCTTCCGTCAGCAAAGAGCCCCGCGCGCGTCCGGCTCCAGCAATTCCCCGACCAAGCGCACGAAGTCCGCGGGCTTCACCACCCTTGACTTATCACGTGCAGCATGGGCGCGCAAAGCTGGACTTGATGTCAAAAGTCCGCCGCATCGGCAATTGCCGGAGTATTCTTTCCGTTGAAAGACTTGTGCGCCAGAAAGACCGGATGCCTTTCCGACGAACCAGCTTCCAATAACCGAGATCCTGTCCTGCTTCAGATCTTACCGGAGAATCATCACGATGCCTGGTTGGCCGGTGAAGCCCGTAAGGAAATTCTGATTCCTTTTCCCGCGGATCAAATGAAGGCGTCGGCTATCAACCCGAGAGTGAATAGCCCGAAGAACAACAACCAAACGACATTGACGCTGGCGGAATGAAACCCTGGATTTTCCCGCTCTTCTGCGGTTGGCTCTCGTTTCATTGAGCTCACGGATTAAGCCACTTCTCGAAATGCGCCTCGAGGCGCTGAAGCATCTCTTTTTTTAGATCCTTTATGTCGGTTGAACTGGCCCCAACGAGTGACATCGCCGTTTTTAGGTGCGCCCTCAATCTCCACAATGAATTCTTCGACCAGCGCGAGCTTATCCCGGTATTTTTCCCGGAGGTGCTGTTTGCAAATGTCCGCCGTTTGTTTCTGCCGGTTCTTGGCTCCTAATCCCATGAATAAAGAGAGGGATATTATAGGCCGTCATCAAACTTTACCACAGAATCAAACAGCGACAGAGCGAGATACGGGGTCGTGAATGGAATGTCTTCGGCATTCGAGGTGATTTATCGAACCTACAGCGTGATGGCGGTGTAAGGTCGCGGAGCGGTTTAGTCCAACGTCCTTTACCATACATGATAGGGGACCTCATTAATGCGCCTTCGCCGGACCTCCAGCCGGCGTTTTTTACACCCACGCCGAAAGCCGCAAAGCGCTTTCTGGAATTCTTCACGGCCCAGATCAGCAACGTTCATATGCGTCGCGCCTACATGAATAAAGGGCATCGCGACAATCGGGCTCGTTCTACCTGCTCAACTAAAACCCAATATCGGATGTGGCGTATACGGCTCCTCGAGCGATTTAATCTCTTCCGCTGTCAGCCGAAGCGAGATGGATGCCGCTGCGTCTTTAAGGTGTTGCAACTTCGTAGCGCCAACGATCGGTGATGTCATAGCCGGTTTGCCAAGCATCCAGGCAAGCGCGATCTGCGCACGGGAAACCCCGCGTTTATCGGAGATCTCACCTAAACGATCGACAACTCGACGATCCGCTTCTTCGGTTTGCGAATACAAAGTTTTGCCAAACTGATCAGTCTCGAAACGCTTCGTGGTTTCACTTTGCCATGGACGGGTGAGACGGCCTCGCGCGAGCGGGCTCCAGGGAATGACGCCAATGCCTTCGGACTGGCAGAGCCCCATCATTTCGCGCTCTTCTTCACGATAGAGCAGATTGTAATGATTCTGCATAGAAACGAAACGCGTCCATCCGTGGAGATCGGCCAGATAAAGCGATTTGGTGAATTGCCATGCGTACATGGAAGAGGCGCCGATATAACGAACTTTGCCGGATTTGACGGTGTCGTGTAGCGCTTCCAGCGTTTCTTCGATCGGCGTGTTGTAATCCCATCGATGGATCTGGTAAAGATCTACGTAATCGGTCCGTAAACGGCGGAGGCTATCTTCCAGTTCGTGAAAGATGGCTTTGCGGGAGAGGCCGCTGCCGTTCGGTTCGTCGCGCATCGAGCCGTACACCTTTGTCGCAACGACAACGGCTTCGCGGCGGGCGTTTGTTTTCAGGAAATTCCCAAGCACCTCTTCGCTGGCGCCGGTTGAATAGACATTAGCTGTATCAAAAAAATTGATTCCGAGGTCGAGCGCCTGGCGAAGGTAAGGCTGACTTTCTTCTTCGTTAAGCGCCCAGGCATGACTGCCGCCTTTGAGTCCGCCCGTCGCGGGCGCCCCATAAGTCATGCAACCGAGACAGATACGGGAGACCTTGAGGCCTGTTTTACCGAGGTTGAGGTATTCCATTCATTTAGTTGGGGTTGGATGGTTCGGGTCGTTACGATCAAACATTGCACGTTCTGGCGTCAGCTTCATGAAATCAGTCCGTGATTGCCGCCGAATTCAATCTTGAAGTTGTGCAAAACAAGGACCACCCACAGGCCAATGAGCTATTCAATCCCGACAAACCCGTCGCAAGACAACCCCACAGCCAAGCCGATTGTGGAGACCTTCCCTCTCAATACCAGCGGGCCGAGTTTGGGGGCTGAGATCGAGCGAGTGTGCCTCGATAACGAACTAGTCATCGCTACATGGTCGCCAATTAACTGCCGCTGATCGTTTAGAGCTTGCTCGTAACCGCCTTCAATTCGGTGAACGCCTCCACTCCTTCCTGGCCAAGTTCACATCACTCTCGTCTGTTCTGCCGGCTTCAGAATCATGGTGCAACCTGCCGCAAGCGCCGGAGCAACTTTCCAGCTTGCCAGAACGAACGGGAAATTCCAAGCAATGATCCCTCCCACTACCCCGACCGGTTGCCTCAGGCTAACGCAATGATATGGATCTGCTTGGAGTGAGAGGTCGAAACTTCTGCCGCTGAGTTTGGTGGCCCAGCCGGCATAGTAACGGTAGGTCTCAGCAGCAAACCAAATTTCGCCCGTTGCGTTCTTGACTGGTTTTCCCGTGTCTAACGCTTCCAGATGACCTAATTCCTCCAGGTTCTCCAAGATGAGATCCGCGAGCTTAAACAAATAGGCGCCACGTTGCGCCGGGGCAAGAGTGCTCCAGCGTTTCTCGAAAGCGTCGCGAGCAGCGGCGGCGGACTGCTCAACATCCTCTTTCTTGGCCGAAGCAACCTCGGTGATGGCGGTTCCTAGAGCCGGATGTTCGGTTTCGAAGGTTTCTCTAGCGGCGGCATCGACAAACTGGCCGTTAATATACAGCTTCTTCGGACGCGCTAGGAATGCCTTTGCTTTCACCGACAGCTCTTTTTCCGGATTATGTGTTAGGAGATTCATTGGGACGATTTGTTTCCTTTCTTGATTTGAGGGGCGAAGAGAACTTTAGGCTGATTCGGATCTCCTTATCGAAGGTCGAACACTAGGCGAGCTTCCACCTTCTCCGGGAGCATAGTCTACGATTTAAGCGAAGTCCGACATAGTGTGTTATCTCCACCAAAAGTAATGACTCTTCCACTCATCGGGGCTGGCCCGCCGGAAATCTCTGCAAATGCATTCCTGTCGAAGGGTGCGTGAGCCGGGCCTCAATTAATGCACAATGCGTTGTCCTTTCGACCTTGATTTCTGATAAGCTGGAGCGCAGTGCGCCTATCCACCGTGCTCCGTTCAACTCGGCAAGCTGCTGTTGGGCTTGTCTCCAAAGAGGAACTGCGTCCTGAAAAACACGGTTTCCATTGGATGTCAGCTTGATGACGCGGCTGCGACCATCGACCGGAGACGGCTCGATCCGTATCAAACCGTCCCGTTCCAATCGGCCAAGCGTCTTTCCCATCGCCCTCTCGTCTTAACATGATCGCCTCG
>CAZMNG010000570.1:0-3747 GCA_964567505.1 uncultured Chthoniobacterales bacterium | reverse complement strand
AGCCCCAATTTTCCTTCCTCGAGTAGCGTCAACGCCGCAACGCTGACGATGATCTTGGTCATCGAATAGATGCGCACGATCGTGTCGCGCGTCATTGGGAGATTCAGGTCCAGGTTGCGAAATCCGGTCGCGAACGTATCGGCGATATGGCCGTCCCGGACCAGCAATAGATTGACCCCGGCATGCTGCCCGTTGTCGACATACCGTTGAATCCCGCGATGTAACCGCTCCAAGCGAGTGGCGTCGAATCCGAGCCTGTGTGGACTGTCCGACGGCAAGAGTTGCGCAGAAAACATCTCACCCCATACCGCAACGGGGCAGATCTGTAAATCCTGGGATAGCCGGCTAGCCCAGGCTGCGATGTCTCAGGCGCACATGCTTCGAACTCCAACTGCTTGCAATATCGATCATGCTTTCGGTCGCAGATTGAGGACGAGCGAGGCGAAAAGAGGGATCGACCCAACGATGACGAGAGATATTGTCACGGCGGCGAACCATTTTGTTGTGTCACCTTGCGCGTACCCCGTCCAGGCACCGATCGCGCGCGGGATCGTCCCAGCAAACAGTAGAATCGTGGTCACAATCCCTCCTAAGATCGCGATTCGATGCGCGTTGCGCGAATACACCAAAGCCCAAAGCAACGATAGCAGCCCGAATATTCCGGTTACGATCAGACCCGATTTAGCATCCGGGTTGAATCCGAATTGCCCGGTGTGCGGGTTGTACCAAACCGCAATGATTCCGACCACAATCAAGTAGAACCCATGGAAGACGAATTTTCTGTTCATGCGTGTTGCTGCAGGATTTCGCCTAAGGTCTCGATACCTCGCACGAGTTCTTCTTTGGAGGGACGGGAACAATTAATCCGCATCGAGCCAACTTTGGCGTCGGACCTCGTATAAAATGCTCTGCCGCGGCTAAACGCGACATTCTTCGAGAGCGCCGCTTGGTAAACAGTTTCGATTTCGATGTGTTCCGGCAACTCCACCCAGAGCAGGAATCCGCCCTCCGGTGCCCAGGTCATTGTTTCTTTCGGAAAATGCACTTGAATCAGTCTTGCTGCGAGCTCGCGACGCTCCCGGTTCAGGGTTTTGAGGTATTTAAGATGAGAATCGAGTTCGCCGAATTCCAGATACTTTCGAAATGCGACTTCGCACAAAGTTGCCGAATGCATGTCCTGCTGGCATTTCAGTAGCGCAAACCGGTCTGTGTTTCCGCCCGGCACACAAACGCCAATTCGGATTCCGGGTGCAACGGTTTTTGAAAAGCTCGTAACGTACGATACAAGAGACCCGTCGTCATACGAACGAATCGGGCGTAACCCATCGATTTCCGACAGTTCACCGTAGATTTCGTCTTCCAGAATGCGGGTGCTGGTTCTGCGGCATATGTCGACCAGTGCGCGTCTCGCCTCGTTTGGCATCGTCGCTCCGGATGGATTAGAGAGCGTCGAACAGACGACGAAGAGTTTCGGGTGAAATCGCTCAAATAGAGTGGAGACGAGGTCGATGTCGACCCCTCGCGAGTCAGCAACCGGCAGCGGCAACACCCGGACGCCGGCGTCACCAAGCATCTCGAGGGTCGCATAGTAAGCCGGCGCTTCGCAGGCCACAACGTCTCCCGGCTGAGCGAGCAGCCGGATCATTCCATGGAGCGCTTGCGTGCAGCCGGTCGTCATTACCAGCTCTTCCAGGGTTACGTCGATGCCCCGTCTCGCGAAGCGCTCGGCAATTTTTGCGCGGAGTCCGCAGTCGCCATCCGGCGTGTGATAACCCAGCGCGAGATCCGGTTCTTCGCTGAAAGTTTCGTCGAACGCTCGCTTCAATGCCGCCTTTGGAACGCAATCAACCGAGGGCAAACCGGCCGCCAGATTGATCAGGGTCGAGTCGCCGGCCTGGCGCATAAAATCAAGGAGCCGGGCTTGCGGGGCGAACTTGTACGGCGCATGCATCCTGGGAACGTTCTCTCGCTTAACAGAAATCTTCAAGGCGTTTAGCAACGGCCGGTTGCCTTCAGACTTGGTGCACGGTGAATTTACAGAACTTTCTGGAGTCACGTCTTACTCAAACAGTTCCAACTGCGATACACTTTCCTCTGGTTCGCTTCCGAAACGAACGCCGAGACCCAGAAGACGAACACCCAATTGCTTTCGGTCTAAGCCGACTCGCAAAAGTCGAAGAAAGCTCTCCATGTTCAATGGCTGACCGGCTCGTTCGACTGTTGTCCGTGTAAAGTCTGCAAACCGGATCTTGACGAACAACGATTTGATCTGGTCTTCAATCCCTGTGTTTTTGAGATCGCTCACCAATTCTTCAAACAGGTCCGGAACACGCGCTTCACACTGCGCAGCCGACGTGAGATCGATTGTGAACGTGCGTTCGGTACTGAGTGACTTTCGTTCCCGGTCGGGCGTCACCGGCCGTCTATCGTCGCCTCTGCACAATTGGTAAAGCTCAAGCCCATACTTTCCAAACCATTCGTGCAACTGGATCTTCGAGCAGCGCTGAAGTTCTCCGCATGTGCGGATACCGAGGCGCTCGAATTTTTCGGCTGATTTCGCCCCGATGCCCCATAGCTTCTGGACCGGCAAGGTTTCCATGAATCCGGGAATATCTTCCTGACGTATCTCGAATTGTCCGTTCGGCTTATTCCAGTCACTGGCGATTTTGGCCAGCATTTTGTTCGGGGCGATCCCGGCCGAGGCGGTCAGTCGAGTGCTTTCAAAGATCAATGTGCGGATGATCTGGGCCAATGCCGCTGGGTCTTCGTCGCGCGGCGAAACATCCAGAAAGGCTTCATCGAGCGACAATGGCTCGACGAGCGGCGTGAAACGGTGAAGGATCTCCCGAATCGTTGCAGATTCGCGCCGGTAGACCTCGAACCGGGTCGGCATCACGATCAGGCTCGGGCATCGTTGCAAGGCCTGAAACGTCGGCATTGCAGAGCGGACGCCGAATTTCCGTGCCTCGTAATTGCAGGTTGTCAGGACACCGCGCCGGTCGCGCGCGCCGCCGACTGCAACCGGTTTACCGGCAAGTTCAGGCTTATCACGAACCTCGATCGCAGCGTAGAAACAATCCATATCCAAATGGATAATGCTCCTGGCCACTCTCCTTACCTAAACCGCATTTTCGAAGGAGTAAATAGCCTTGCCTCGGTTCGTATCTCCGCGGCCAAACACTCTGCGGAAATGACCAATTCAAAACCGGGCGCGTGGTATTTTTCTCTTAGAAGAAGCTCAGTTCGTTCATTCCTTCCTGAAGTTTCACGTCGACCGGGTCCGAAACCGAGCCTCCAAGCATATACACGAGCTGCATCGGACTGGCGTTTGCCGGCACCGATTTTGGATGCTCGAGCTCGTTGTCCACGATCCATTTGGTTCCGTCCGCGAGGTTATAGGTAACGAAGACGTGACTACCTTCCGTGCTGGTATTGCGGATATGCCAGCGAAAGAAGATCAGTTGACCGTGAATGCCATTTGAAGCCAAGCGAGAAGATAAAGCGATGGCGTAGTCCATGCACTCGCCTTCTCTTCCTTTGCCTTTGAGCGAGCGGTCGCTGGCGAGCCGGTAGTGTAACGGTCGACTTAGCGGGAAGGTGCTAAGCATCAGGAACGGGAGGATGCAAATAAGCGGTACAAAAATGCTTTTAGACATCTCGTTTTTGTGAAGTGGAAAAGAGCATTTCTGATGCCAAACATCCGAGGTTGTTTTGCGATCCGTCTTCCCGGCGCGACCGGCGAATCCG
>CAZMNG010000569.1:0-3747 GCA_964567505.1 uncultured Chthoniobacterales bacterium | reverse complement strand
GATAGGGGGTGCACACGCCCAGGATACCCCGGGTCCAAAGCCCGACTTGATCCAGGAAGAGGCGCCTGTCCAGGGATCGGCGTCAGATCCAGCGACCGCCGCGCCGACCCCTGTCTCCTCACCGACCACGACCGACGAGCTGGAGCGAGCGATTAAGCAACACGAGGAGGCGGAGCAACCGCAGGAGCCGGTTTCTGATCCGGCTCGTCCTCGGACTCACCGGTACACGGATCAGTCTGTGGGCAGGATCCTGCGGACCCTGGCTGAACAGGCCGGCATTAACTATGTCGAGCCGGGAATCCCTGAGACCGAGATTACGTCAGTTGTGCTCACAAGCATGACGCCTCTCCAGGCATTCGAAGCTGTCGCCCACGCGCATGGGTTCAAGATTCAGATCGACCGCGAAACCGGTGTCTACACGCTTGAGAGGTCGGATATAGTTTCTCCCAGCTATTACGAAGTCAGGCGGTATACATTGAGCTATCAGAGCGCAGAAGATCTTATTCAAGCCGTCGCCGGATATTTGGGGATTCAAATAAAAGCCGCTGCTGACTCAAATCCGGCGTACCCTAAACCTAACAATATCGGGGGAGGGTCCGCTGCGTATGCCGGTGCGCAGGAGGTGACGGCCGGAGCACAGTCGCTTTACTCTGCGGGAACTGACCAGACCAATCCGCGATTTATCTCCGGCTTGCCTTTTGACGATCCACTTTCGACCGGCGGGTTTGGGAACAGAAAGGAAAACGCGGTTTGGGTCGAACGATCGACAAATTCTCTGATGGTCCGTGCGACCCCGCGGGAGCACGAAGGCTTAGCGGAGCAAATCCGTGTCTGGGATCGCGAAGAAAATCAAATCCAAATTAACACGTACGTTATCGAGGTCGCCAAGAACGACGATCTATTCGGCGGAGTCGATTGGAGCAACACGCTTGGACAGAACGGTGCCACGTTCACTCTGACAGGAAATGTTGGTGCGACCCCGGTCGGTATTACTTCGGCAGGGTTCGGCGGCCCGTTTTTCAATAATGGACTGATTTTGAAGTTCCCGGATGTCACAGCGACCATCAGAGCCCTGACGCAACGTGGGAAATTGCGATCGACGAACTCGCCGATTACATTCACAAAGACGGCCGTGCCGGTCCAGATCAGGAGCGTGACCCAGCAGACGATTTTCCTGCAAACCGCGGCGACAGCGAACGTTCAAGCCACGACAACGCCGTATACATTTACCACCGGCCTTACGATCGATCTCGTCGGACGCATCCTGAAGGGTGGAATCATTGATTTGAAAATCAATCCGGCCCTCTCAACTCAAACGGGCCAATCACCGGCCCAGCCCGGGACGAATACAACGGTGCCGATCGTGTCGACAAGGACGGCAACGGCGGATGTGCAAGTCAGAAGTGGTGACGCAGCCGTCATCGGAGGCATCACGCAGGACGTCGACAATTACACTGAGAATGGACTGCCAGGGGTCCGAAAATTGCCTATCGTCGGTTACCTGTTTAGTTCGAGACAGAAGATGAGGGACCGGACGAATCTCGTGATCATCGTTTGGCCACGGATTATCAAAGGGGCAATGACACGGAGGGACCGGGCAGGATCTGATGAGGAAGAAATGCTCGGTAATATGACTGACTTGCCGGGTGAACCACCACCTGGGTCATACGGCCGGGATGGTAAACAGGCGCACCAGTAACCTCACTTGTGCGAGCGGATCGGGACGATCGAAAGGGTGCGATACGAAGCGGAATGAAACGATTGGGTACAGAGAGGAAGATGCATCTGTCTTGCCGGGCGTTTGCCGGGTTCAGCCTGATCGAAACAGTCCTTGGCATCACGGTTCTGGCAGTCTCTGTTGCGGGTTCATTCGAAATGCTGCGGCTAGCCGATTTGCAGGCAAAGCACGCCGCAGTCGACAGCCGGATCGCAGAGTTGCTTCGGGAATATAGCGATTATGTACTCTATCTGGATTACCACCGGTTGCCAAACGATGGAGACAAACTCGGACAAGGATATCTATATCAGGTCTATGACCCGGTTTCGAAAACATCGAAAGGATTTTACCACTACCTTATCACGGCAAATGTCCAGATATATAATTCTGGTACGGCAGGAGAGTACAAAAACATCACGGTCAGTCTGAACTATCAGGCGGATGACCACGCATTCTCCGATCAGCTCATTAATCAAACAATCGTTAGTGATGGCCTTACGCGCTCGAAGTCTTAGATCACAATCCAGAGCCGGCGGGACCAGCCTGCTTGAGGTTCTGGTTGCACTGTTGGTCCTCGCGGTCGTGCTGTTTGCAGCGGAGCAAACAATGACGCTTGTGTTGCTTCGAACAACCGCTGCGATGGAGGTCGCGCGGCAGGAAGACCAGGGCGCACGCTTTGTTTCGAGCATAACGCTGGCGACGAAGACAGCCACAGAGTGGGGTTTATATTCTGATATCGACGCCTACGACAATGGGCCAAGCACGAATCTGGTTCCGGCAGGAAACGTTCTTGCGTGCAAATCCGCCACTGGGTCCGGGCATGAGATAGACTATCTTTTCATTTACGATCCAGCCAGCCAGACTTTGAAGAGGTACGAGGACGGTTTGAATACCGATCGGATGACTCTGAAAAACGTTGCACCATTGCCGGCAGCGGCGGACGACCATATTTTCAACCTGGACCAGGGGCTCGTTCAAGGGCATTGGCAATTGTCCGTTCGTGGCCAGCGATTGACGTTTTCAGCTTACGGTACGCCGCTTCATATGCGGTGACCCGAACCTCGAGGAGCGCAAATGGATGACAATCGCAAGCGACGGCGCGAAACCGGATATGCCCTGGTAGCTTGCCTGGGCGTCGTCGTGGTGACAGTAACTCTTGTTCTAATGTTTTTTTCGTTCACGGAGGCGACTCAACAAGCCGCGATCAAGCGGCAGTATCAGGATCGTGGGGAAGAACGGATTGAGACGAGTCTGTCCGCGGTTCCTAGCACTGTGGCAGGGAACTTACAGGCAAGTGCGCAATTGGAGCTCAGCGGACTTTCTTCAAATTCCGGTCAATCGACCGGGGACCTTACAGATGGTATGTACAACATCAAGATGGCGGCTGGTGGCGCCCAGTCCGTTATTCAAGCGACTGAGACACACAGCGGCCTGACTCAGTTGAGCGATCGTGACGACCCGTTCCGGGGAGCAACCGCTGCTACCACCGAAGTCGACATCACCGGCACTGCGAACAGACTTGGGGCAACCAGGCCCGAAGCTGACAACGATTATCTTTCACTTAGCACGCGCGCCATTGTCTCGATTCGGCAAATCCCAGTGTCCGAGTTCTCCGTCTACTCCGGAGGTGGTGATATCGCTTTGAACGCTGCGGTGACACCAAATATCGGCCGGATTTACGTCCATGGGAACCTCAATGTCAGCGGCGGTGTGGCGAACTCTTCTTACCCGGTAGCAACCTTGGGCGATGTGACTCTCGGCGCCGGAGCTGGACTTGAGGCGCGATCGGACCCTGGCGCGGTGCCGATCGCGTTCCCGGTGACAAGTACCGCCGCCGATCAATGGCCCTCTCTGGCGAAATCGACCCAGCAATCCACGGTGCTGACCGGACGCGATCTACCGATGTCAACCGTTCAAGCGACGTCGACGGATGAGCTCACTGCGCCGCCGTTTCCGCTGAACACGAATCACCAAAAGGACGAGCTTCGGCTGTGGCACCAATGCTCCCGCGTAATTTCCGAAAATGCCGG
>CAZMNG010000568.1:0-3751 GCA_964567505.1 uncultured Chthoniobacterales bacterium | reverse complement strand
GCAGCAGCGAGTTATGTCCCTCAAGTCCGGTGGTAGTCCTCTGTGAGGATGGCTTCGAGAGTGCCGTCGCAGCGAGTTGGCTTCAATCAAACGGGTTCGACAGTGTCCAACATTTGATTGGCGGGATGCATGCCTATACCGGTGACGCATTTTACGAATATTCGGATGCGCTATCGGCGGGGCCGGTGCAGTCAGTTGTCAGTCCCAGAGATATTATGACATTTTCTCGCTCGCCCCTGATTTAAGCCGAGATCGGTTCAATCGCCCGCTGGGACGGGACTATTTTCCTATCGGCCTACGACTTTGGCGCCGGTTTCGTCAACGCAGCCGCGAGCACTTCGTCGATCGTTTCAACCGGTCGAATTCGGAGTCTTTCCTTTGCTTCGACCGGGATATCCTCAAGATCCTTCACGTTGCCCTTGGGAATCAGGATTTCGCTGATGCCCGCGCGGAGTGCCGCCATACTTTTCTCTTTGAGGCCGCCAATTGGCAATACAACCCCGCGCAATGTGATTTCGCCGGTCATCGCGAGATCGTTGCGGACCGGGAAATTGCTGAAAAGGCTGGCAAGAGCTGTTGCCATTGCAACACCAGCGCTCGGGCCATCTTTCTGGATTGCGCCGCTTGGGACATGGATATGTACGTCGTTCTGGGCAAACAATTCGGGATCGATGCCGAGATCTTTTGCACGCGCACGCACGAGGCTGTACGCCGCTTGCATCGATTCCCGCATTACCTCTCCGATTTGACCGGTTAACAGAAGCCCACCTTTTCCAGGATATTTCGTTGCTTCAATAAACAGGATGTCTCCGCCGGTTGGTGTATAGGCCAAACCGGTGACGACGCCGACGAGGCTTTGAGGTAAACGCTGTTCGTGCTCGCTGCGGGAAGTGCTCCCGAGAATTCCCCGTACCAGGCTCGGGGTGACGGCCACATCGGCTTTCACGCCACGCGCGATTTCAGCTGCTATACTTCGGCAAACCGCCGCTATCTTTCGTTCCAGTTCGCGCACGCCGGCTTCATAGGTGTATTCCTGGATCAGCACTTTGACCGCATCCTCGTCGAACCGGCATTGCGCGGACTTCAACCCGTGCTCTTCGATTTGTCTGGGCACGAGGTATCGCTGGGCAATTTTGAGCTTCTCCATCTCGGTGTACCCCGGCACGGCGATCGTCTCCATCCTGTCGCGGAGAGGGGCCGGAATTCCTTCGAGGTAATTTGCCGTGCCGATAAAGATCGCATGGCTCAGATCGAATGGAACATCGAGATAGCGATCTACAAACGTGTTATTCTGGCGCGGATCGAGCACTTCAAGCAGGGCACTCGCCGGATCGCCGCGGATATCAGATCCGACTTTATCGACCTCGTCCAGCATCAGGACCGGATTCCGCACACCAAGCCGGCGCAGCTCCTGGATGATCCGTCCCGGCATTGCTCCGATGTAGGTTCTGCGGTGTCCCCGGATTTCGGCTTCATCCCGAATCCCGCCGAGCGAAATTCGCGAGAACTTTCTTCCGAGAGCGTCCGCGATGGATTGACCGAGACTTGTCTTTCCGACTCCCGGAGGTCCGAGGAAACAGAGGATCGGGCTACGGCCGCCTGGATTCAATTTTCGCACGGCGAGAAACTCGACAATGCGGCGCTTAACTTTTTCAAGTCCGTAATGATCGCGGTCCAGGATCTCCTGGGCACGCTGGAGATCGGTGTTATCCTCGGTCGACTTCGTCCATGGGAGGTCCGCCAGCATTTCGACATACGAAACAATCACGGAGTACTCGGGGCTTGCGGGTTGAATATGGCTCAGCCGCTTCAATTCTTTGTCTGCAGCAGCCAGGACAGCATCGTTGGCCCCGGCCTCCTGAAGCTTTTTCCTCAGTTGATCTGCCTGTTCCTCGCCGTCGGCTTCGTCTTCACCCAGTTCCCGCTGGATGGCGCGGAGCTGCTCGCGGAGGTAGGCGCGCCGTTGCGTGTCGGAGAATTGGCCTTCGACATCTTTTCGGAGTTTTTGCTGGAGTTCGGCGATCTCCAGCTGGCGTTGGAGCGCTTCCTGAGTCAACCGCATCCGGCGGATCAGATCGACCTCTTCGAGGATCCGTTGTTTGGCGGCAACATCGATCCCGAGATTGCCTGCGAGGAGGTCTGTCAATTGCTCTGGGTTATCGACGCTGGCCAGAGCGGCTCGAGCCTGGTCCGGGATGTCGGGCGAGAGCTCGAAAAGTGTCAGAGCGCCGCGACGGAGGTTGTTAAACGAAGCCTGCAGTCCGGAATCGTTTTCCGGCGGAGAAACGGTGTTGATCGGTCGAACGATGGCACGGAGGTAGGGTTCCTCCTGCACGAAGGATTCGAATGCGATTCGTTGGAGAACCTGGACAATCAAAATGACGGCACCATCGCCCTGGCGGATCAGTTTCAGAACCTTCGCCGAAACGCCGATCTGATAAAGATCGGATGGCCCTGGTTTCTCCAACTGCTCGTCCCGCTGAGTTACGAGTCCGATTTGTTTGTTCTCTGGGAGTTCGGAATCAACGAGCTTGATCGCGGCGGGTCGTCCGATGGTGAGCGGAACGACCATCCCCGGGAACAGAACGATGCCTCTAATCGGCAAAACCGCGAGGGTCTCTGCCTGCTCGTTGCCGGCGGTGTCAGAGCCCGGACGCGGTCCTGTTGAGTGATCAAGCTCCGATTCGGCTGCTGGTTCGCCGTTGTTCTGTGGCGCCTTAGTCCACGCGATGTCCGGAGAGTTCTGTTGCTGCTCTGGGCTCATGAGATAATGAGAGATTAAGGATAAATGAGGCGGGCCCTTCAGGCATTAGCGAGCCGCGGCATGTAGATCCATAACAGCCCGTTTTCCCATTCGGTTGTGACGCGCCGGTGGTCGTAACCGGCGGGGATTTCCACTTCGCGCTCGAACGGTCCGTGGTCGATCTCCATTGCAATTACCCTTACCGGTTTGCGATTGGTTGAGAGCGCGGATTCCGGTTGTTGCAACGGTTCCGGAGCATCGCGATGCCCGCTGATCCGCAGTCTGTCCGGACCGATTTCAACCTCGATTTTTTCGTCGCCAACACCGGCCAATTCCACGCAGACCCGGAAGCAGGAGGCGCACTGGAACACGTTGACCTGCGGCCGCCACTGCGGTCCGGATTCCTGAAAGCGCGCGAAGTGAACCTTCGTAAGTTGGTAGGCAACTTCGCCAATTTGGCCCTCAATGAGACGGAGGCGCAGGGTGCGGGTTTTTCGAGTCACAACCTATAATGGACGCGATGATTGAGCGAAGCAACCCGCAAGAGTTCCGGTTTTGCAGCGTTTCTTGTGGCTGCTGCGAAAAAGCATCGCCTCCAACTCGAAGCCGTCATCGCCGCTAACGGTTGGCCCTCGTCATACTCCGGCTGAAGCTTCCTGGCCGACGTAACTTTTGGGGCTGGCGCCAGGAAGCTCCGATTGAGCCGGTTATCAACCTTTCACGGCACCGGCTGTGAGGCCGGCCACGATCCGGTACTGGAAGATCATGACGAGGATAACCAGAGGGATCGTTACGACCATCGAGGCGGCCATGATTGAGCCCCACGGCTGTTCAAACGAGCTTGTGCCACTGAACTGCGAGATGACGACCGGCACGGTTTTCATCGTGTCCGTGACGGTGAACGTCAGGGCAAACAGGAACTCATTCCACGCGGCGATGAACGCCAGAAGTCCAGTTGAGATCAATCCTGGCATCGTGAGTGGCAAGAGAATCTGCCAAAATACCGTG
>CAZMNG010000567.1:0-3757 GCA_964567505.1 uncultured Chthoniobacterales bacterium | reverse complement strand
CGCCTCATTGTAATCCTTGTCCACAAAAGCGGCGTTGGCCCTTTCATAAGTGGTGGCATTCGGCGCTTTCTTGAGCTCTTCAGCGAAGCGTGGGAGCTGTTTCTTGAGCGTGGCGGCGTCAAGCCCGAGCTGTTTGCCGAGTTCCTCGTAGGTGCGCCGCTCAATTTCATCGGGCTTTTGCCCGAGTTGCGCTTGGCGTACTTGGTTCTGCACACCGGCGAACGAATTGACCCCCTGTTGCAGTTTCTCGAATTTCACCTGGAGGGCCTGGAGTTGTTCATTGGAATGCTGCTGACTCTGCAATAGCCAAACGCTCAGAGCGACGCTCACGAGCACGAGCGCGGGCCATAGGACCACCGAACTCTTCCGGCTGCAAATACATCTCGTATATTCGTCAGAATCTGAATTGCTTTTCCTGACGCGCCGGGTCGTTGATCTGCGATCTCCCGCAAGCTTTGATGAGTAATGGCGTGCCGTGCCTTGACAGCCTCAGTGACCTTAGGCAGCGCCTGCAGGAGATCGGCCGGATTCTGAAAGCGCCGCCCGGGGTCTTTCTCGAGGAGCACCTCGATCAGAACAAGCACCGGCTGCGGGACATGGTCGAGTTTTTCGAGCGGTAACTGTGCGTGCTGGTGCTGATACATCACTTCACCTGGGGATCCCCTGAACACCGCATGGCCGGTCAACATCTCCCAGAGCACTAGGCCCAACGAGTACAGGTCGGAGCGGATGTCCACCCCCACTCCTGCGAACTGCTCGGGACTAGCAAATTCGGGTGTGCCGGCAAAAGCTTCAGGAGTCGAAATCGCGGTTTCAGCCGGCGCGCCGGGTGCGGGCTTCGCCAGCCCAAGGTCGATTATTTTGACCGTTACAGTGCTCCCCTCCTCGAGATTCACCATGATGTTGCTTGGTTTGATGTCCCGGTGAACGAGTTTCTGCTTGTGTACCGCGGCCAAACCGGCGGCGACCTGCGTCGTAATTTCCAGCGCGAACTTCACCTCGACCCGACCTGACCGTTTTATGAGTTTTTCGAGCGTTTCTCCCTCTACAAACTCCATCGCGTAAAAGTAATTCTCGCCCGTTCTGCCCAGGTGGAAAACCGAGGCAACATTTGGGTGACGGACACTCGCCGCGGCGCGGGCTTCACGCAAAAAACGAAGCCGCGCCGATTCATCGCCGAGGTATCGTTCGCTGATGACTTTCAATGCGACCGGACATCTCAAATCGACGTCGAACGCCTTGTAAGTGACGCCCATTGCGCCCCGACCCAACTCGAGCGGTTTTCCATCTTCGCCCTTGACTAGCTCATAGTACTCAAATTGTTGCCATGCCTGTTCCGGTGTCGGGTTGACCGCTTCCTCCAAAGGAGACTCGCCGGATTCTACCCCGCCAGCAAGACCCTTGCGAAGCATGCAGACCGGACAGAATTCCATCGCTTCAGAAAGCTCGTTTCCGCAGATCGAGCAGGTGCGTTGGGTCTCCGTGCTCATGCCCCTAACCGTCCTTCAACCGCAATCTGAGCCGAAAGCAACACCACGCTCCATCGAGTGGTGCGAAGTCGTCCAGCGGCATCCGCTGCGAATGATGTTCCGGCTTCAATTGCAAGCCTCTGTGTTCAGCCAAGGCTATCAGATTCGAGCGCGTATTAAAATTAGAGATTTCGACCGGCGCAGGAATTAGCTTCGCTCCCGGGAAGTCGCGAGATCTCGTTCTCGAAATTTACCGGGTGCGCATCAATCCGGCTCCGTCTTCGCCCTGGGAAGAAGATGTTGCGAAACGTTAGTGCCTGCTCCCATTATTCGAGCCAGCATTCTGCAATACGATAACAACTCCTAAAATTCGTGAGGCCGCGCGGCGCTTAAGGGCCTTCCGGGAAATATCCGGCAGGCACATTCGTAATGTACAGCTCCACGCTACTGTTGTTGGGTCTACCCCAGATAGGTTGACAGCCTTATTCTGTTTCGGAATTTCACCGGCTCATTCGAGCGGACGAAAAGTCATGAAACACGGCTTAACCCATGGCATGTGGATGGTCAAAGGAGCCACTTCATGAAAAGATCCTCTACCCCAATTACGATGCGAGTCGGACACCGCGAGTTCATCAAAGTCAACGCGACGAAGTACGACTGGCGCGATATTTACCACTTCATCTTGACGCTTAGCTGGCCGCAGTTTGCCGGCCTGGTTCTCGGGATACACGTCTTTATTAATTTCTGCTTCGCCATGCTCTACCTCCTCGGCGGGCGCTGTATCGCTGGACTAGTGCCGGGATCGTTTTCAGACGCCTTCTTCTTCAGCGTGGAAACGTTGGCCACCGTAGGCTATGGGCACGCCTATCCGGACACTCTTTACGGCCATTGCGTGGCTACACTTGAGATTATGGTTGGCCTCTTCGGTCTTGCCGTCATGACCGGTCTGATTTTTGTCCGTTTCTCCCGGCCGACCGCCCGGATCAAATTCAGTGAGGTTGCCGTGGTCGCACCGTTTAATGGTTTTCCGACTCTTATGATTCGCCTGGCCAACCTGCGACATCATGCGATGGTCGAGGCCGAATTTCGACTGCTCTTAGGGCGCAGCGAATTGACGAGGGAGGGGGAAGATGTCCGGCGCTTTTATCCGCTTCGGCTGCAATTCGATCATCTGATCAATTTTCCGGCAGCGCTCACGCTTCGACACGTGATCGACGAGACCAGCCCATTGTTTGGCCTGACCCCACAGGACTTCAAACTGGCCGACAGCCGCATGCTGGCATCGGTCGTTTGCGTCGATCCGGTGATTCAGGCTCCCATCCAAAGCCAGACCGAGTATCTTCACGAGCAAATCGCCTGGAACCGGCGCTTCGCAGAGATCTATAGTGAAGATTCCATTGGCCGTTATACGGTGGACTATAGCAAGTTTCACGACACGATAGACCTCAGTCCGAAATGAAAGCGGTCAGTCCGCTTGCATTGGTAAGAGCAAACCACGCGGTCAGTCCTCAGGTCGAGCCGACCTCGATGCTGACCAGAGAAGAGGAACGATAACAGAGACGGCAACGGCACACACAAGACGCGCTCGTGCGCAAGTGGGTTCGGGCGTGGAAAGCTCACCATGGCAACGGATCACACAACGGGAAATAGAAGAGCGGAGCCTGGCCCTTCTAACACACCTAACAGGATTTTTACAAGGTACCGCACGACCACACATTGAGCTCACGCGGCGAAGCGGCCCCGATCTTTTGGCTTTTGTAACGAAATTCTGAACCGATACGTGACCAGTTTACGTGACACGGCTTCTAGTAGATATGTGATACATGACATATGACGAATTTCGAAAAAGATTGCCTTTGCTGACGGACGAAGAAATCAAGAAAATACTTCCCTCTTTAGCCTCGTCTTGTACAAAAGAAGAATTGATCGAGCTGGCGCGAGAGCATTTGCGCATCGGGTTGGAGCAAATAAGAAATCGCTGGATCGAAGGGTCAGGGAAGAGCGAAGAAGAAATCAGGGCTTGGGAGGCGAAATACCTGGAAGAAATTTTGTGGGAGTGGGAGAAAGAAAATGAAACCTAAGAAACCCGACGGCGACGGTGACGCTCCGCAGCATGTGCTCAACAAGGCCAGAAGCGATGAGACTCGCGCAGCAGCTCGGCCAATGGGCTGAACGTCTTGGTTTCATGCGGTCGGCATAGACAATGGTGAACGCTGCAGCAGGAGAAGGGTCAACGATCTATATAAATGCGAAAAACGGGTGGCCATCATCTTCGGCGGTTAATCTGC
>CAZMNG010000566.1:0-3760 GCA_964567505.1 uncultured Chthoniobacterales bacterium | reverse complement strand
TGGGATTCGAGAATCAGCGATCTTGATCCCGATTTTGCAATGTATGATCCGTGGGTTACGCGCGAAATCACAATCCGCGACTTTTATTCGCATCGCAGCGGGCTCCCGCCTCATGCCGGTGACTTGCTCGAGGATTTGGGATTCAGTCGCGAACAGATTTTGCGCCGGTTACGCTACCAAGGACCGGAAAGCAGCTTCCGGTCGCATTACGCGTATACTAATTTCGGGATTACGGAAGCCGGCGTCGCTGCGGCGAAGGCATACGGAATGACCTGGGAAAATGCGTCGGCGCAGAAATTGTACGAACCGCTTGGAATGAATTCGACTAGTTCGCGGTTTGCCGATTTTGTCGCGCGCCCTAATAAGGCTCTCGGACACGTACAAGAGAACGGGAAATGGGTACAAAAATACAAGCGCGATCCGGACCCCGAATCCCCGGCGGGCGGCGTCAGCTCCTCCGCAAACGATCTCGCGAAATGGATGCGTTTACAGCTCGCAGAGGGCGAATTTGACGGCAAGCCGATCGTTGACTCCAAAGCATTAACCGAATCGCACGCTCCCCAAATGTTGACCGGATTCAGTCCGCTGGACGGACTGCCGAATTTTTATGGACTTGGCTGGAACGTCAGTTACGACCAGGAAGGGCGGCTACGCGTCGGGCATTCAGGCGCATTCGCCTTGGGAGCGGCCACAAACGTACTGCTGGTACCCTCCGAGCGCCTAGGCATCGTTGTCCTCACCAACGCTTACCCGATAGGTGTTGCGGAAGGGATTGCGAATACGTTTGCGGACGTTGCGTTACACGGGCAGGCCACACGGGATTGGCTGGCGCTTTTCAAACAGGTTTTTTCGGACCCGGCCGCACTCGGCGAGTTTCCTGGAACAGATTACTCCAAACCGCCCGCGTCCGCCGCTCCCGCTCTGGCTAACAGCGCCTATGTCGGCCGCTACACGAACAACTTCTTCGGAGACATTGAAATTACCGGCGCGGCCAACGGGCTAGCGATCGTGGAAGGCCCAAAGAAACTCCTCTTCCCGCTGACGCACTATAATCGCGACACGTTCACCTACCGGACAGAGGGCGAAAACGCGGTCAACACGGCCGGAGTCACTTTTACGATTGGCCCAGACGGTAAAGCGGCGGCAGCCGTCGTCGAAAATCTGCACGTCCGCGGCGAAGGTGTATTCAAGCGCGTTTCCAGTTCGCCGGAAGATCCGGTATCCCAATAGGGATCGATGGGCCTACCGGCGTCTTGACCACTGAGGTAGATAAAAATCGCTGAAACGCCGAGTGACCAACGTCAGGTCCGTTTTTTTGCTAACCCGTTAGCAGGCGCCTTCGATGCCGGCTCGTCACTCTTTCGTTGCGCAAACTGCCAGGATGATACGTTCACAAAAACCTTTGAACGTTTCTTTCCCTGGTCATCCTCCCAACGATCCTGTCGCAACGATCCTTCCACAAAAATTTCCTGTCCGCGTCGAGCAAGCTTAGCAAAATTCTCCGCGGAATTTCCCCAGAGCTTAAGGTCGATGTAGTTCGTCAACTGCTGCTTCTCTTCTGTTCCATTGTCATAGTATTGATGGTTGGCGAGCGATGCATTTACAACTCGTGTTTTGCCGGCTTCAACAATCTCCGGATCAGCTGTCAGATTGCCGACCAGTAGCACGCGATTGATGTTCATGATGCTTTGACTTTCTGTTCCTGATTTTTGTTATCCAGATTTTAAATGCGATTGAATGCGAGATACAGCAAGATTGTCATAGTAGAATTCTTACCGTAGCGATATTGCAGTAACATTTGTACGGTACGTTATGATAATGTGTTTTTTCTTTATTGCAACTCCCAATTTGCGATTTCTGCAAATCTGCAACAAGTAAGGGCAGTTGGGAATGGCACAACGATAAGGCAGGTTCGGTACGATCTCTTGACCAGTACAACGTCATTTAATCGTCCTCGTCCTCGTGCTCGAATCCAGTGACGAATCCAGCGAACGACAATACGCCCGCCGATCGAGTACGATCACGAGGACGATTACGATAAGTCTCGAGGACGATTTATGGATACTGCAATCCTGACCAAGAGGTCGTCCAGGAGGGGACGGTCGATAATCCAGTCACCAGCCGGCATTTCTTTTCTGGACTATGACATCCAGATCGTCGTCGTCGAAATTGTTAGAAGACAACTTCTTTCGCACCTGATCAAATTGTGCGAGTATTAGCGCCGGGCTTGGCGAAGGAACCCCGAAACTGCAGGGTAACAGCTTTGGACGTCACCGATGCGTGGCATGGAGCCCCTTTTCCGGCACAAACAATCATGACACCGAGCACCCTTAATTATCATCATCTGCTCTACTTCTGGGCGATCGCGAAGGAGGGCAGCTTGCGACGTGCCAGCGAGGCAATGCATGTGTCCCAACCGAGTATCAGCGTCCAGCTCAAACAGCTTGAAGAATGTCTGGGGACGCCTCTTTTCACGCGCGCGTCTCGGAAGTTAGTCCTGACCGATACCGGCCAGACTGTGTATGAATACGCCGAAGAGATTTTCTCCTTGGGTCGCGAACTAATAACCGCGGTGAACCAGAAGCCGGGTCACCGTCCGATGCGTTTGCACGTCGGTGTGGCCGATTCCGTTCCGAAAATCATCGTACGCCAGCAATTGTCCCCGGTTTTCGAACTTGGACGATCGGTGCACGTGATTGTTCGCGAAGGCTCGCTGGAAGAATTGATCGAGCAACTCGCCGACCACAAGCTGGAAATTGTCCTGGCCGACGAACCGTCCACGAGCGCAATGCGCGTGAAAACATTCAATCAACGCGTCAGCTCCTCGGATATCACCATTTGTGCCGCCCCACATCTGGCAAGGACCCTGGTCAAGGAGTTTCCGCGGTCCCTGAATGGCGCACCCGCAGTATTGCCGGTCAGCGAAATGGGCCTGCGGCGCCAGCTTGAACAGTGGTTCGAATCGCACGGTGTCCGACCCAAAGTTGTTGCCGAGGTCGAGGATACGGCACTACTGATCGATCTGGGGGGCCATGGCCTGGGCTTCATTCCCATGTATTCGGCGGTCACGGACCAACTCGCGCGTGCATTCCGGCTCGTTAAGATCGGAGTCGCTGAGGGGCTGAAAATGGAAGTATTTGCGATCACTGCGCACCGCCGTATTCGCCATCCGGGCGTACTGGCGATGACGTCCGGTGCAAAAAGGGAAATTCCGTACTCGTTCTTTGCAGTAGCGACGCCCGATGCAGACCAATCCTTGGAAACGAACTGAAAGTTACCACAGGCTCCGATCAAGAGCGCGGTATTGGACGGCTTCGGCGACATGGTCGACCTGAATTTTTCGTGAGCCGACGAGATCGGCAATTGTCCGCGCAACCTTCAAAATACGGTCGTAAGCTCTGGCACTGAGGTTGAGGGTTGTGACGGCGGTGCGGAGGAGATCCATGCTTTCGGAATCGAGCGCGCAGTATTTGCGCAGGAGCCGCGGGGTCATTCGCGCGTTGCAGCTGACGTTGGTCTGGTCGCTGAACCGGTTCAATTGGATGAACCGAGCGCGCGTCACACGCTCGCGTATGTTCGCAGAGGGTTCCTCGGACGAAGTTTCGGTGAGGTCTTTCAAGTCAATTCCCGGGACCTCCACGTGGATGTCGATTCGGTCCATCAGCGGTCCCGAGAGACGGTTCCGATACTTCTGGACCTGGGCCGGAGCACACCGGCACTCACGGCGGACATCTCCATAGTGCCCGCACGGACAGGGGTT